>CAJXRJ010000015.1 GCA_913058555.1 uncultured bacterium | reverse complement strand
TCGTCGGCAGCGTCAGATGTGTATAAGAGACAGGTCCACCACTCCGCCGCGGGCGATGTTGACGAGGTACGCGCCCGGCTTCATGAGCCCGAGGGTGCGCTGGTCGATCATTCCCTTGGTCTCCTTCGTCAGCGGCACGCAGAGTACGACCACGTCCGCCAAGGGCAGCATCGCGTCGAGGTCGTCGGCGGTCCCCTGCCGGTCCACGTAGGCCGGCGGCTCCCTGCGGCTACGGCGAGTCGCGAGGACCTCCATGTCGAATCCGTGGCCGCGCCGCGCGACCTCGCTCCCGATCCCTCCCAGCCCGACAACCAGGATCGTTCGTCCGCTCAAAGCGATCGTCTCCCGTCCGCTGCCCTCGCGCTTCCACGCCCCGCGGCGATCGGGGTGCTGGTGGTACCCGATGTCCCGGGTCAACGTGAGAAGCATGCCGAATACGTGCTCGGCGATAGCGGGGCCGTGGATCCCCTGCATGTTGGTGACCACGATCTCCTCGCGATCGAGGATCCCCTCGCGCGAAAGCACCCGGGCGACCCCCGCGGAGGGGACCTGGACCCACACGAGCTGTTCCGCCGCCGCCAGGAATTCTGGGGTGCAGTGGCGCGCGTCCGCCCCATGGACCTCGGGCGCAAGGCGCAGCGCCTCCTCTTCGGAACCGGGCACAACGCAGCGCACGTTCGGGGCCGCCGCTTCGAATGCTGCCAGCTTGCCCGGCTCCATCGGGCCAGCTAGGAAGAGCAGCTCACGCACGCCACCGTCCGTGGGGATGGCCACCCGGGCTCCGTCGAGGGAGCCGACCGCAGGAAGGGTCGGCGCTTCGGGGCTCGCCGTGCAGCCGCCTAAGAGGAATACGCCAGTGGCCGCCAGGGTGCGGATGGGTGAGCACATAGATGTGAGGGATCGCTGCTTCATGGGGGCGGAGACGGTACTCGTTTCCGATGCCCCATGCGATTCATGCTATGTGCGGTGCGACCCGGCGGGTGTATTCCGTCCTCACCGTCGGCTTCCCGAAGGGCCCCTCGAGGAGCCCATCCATGGGGGTCCATCCACGGGGATCCAGCGGCATGCGGCCGAATCCCCGGCGGCCAGCGTCTGTTCCATCGAGCCCAGGGGGAAGTGCAGCACGGCCCGCACGCGAATTGTTCCCGCGCAGCGAACGTAACGGCCATGCAAATGGCGCCGCACGCGCCCGGACGGTTGTTCTGGGGACAGGTAGCCCATCGGCGTGCTGCCGAACCCCGCGCCCATGGCGCACTGACTCCGGGAGCCCTCATCGAGTGGGGGAGTCGAGGCGACCTTCGACGCCTGCGCTCAGGGCCTCGGCTTGACGCTGCGACTCCACCGGCCAAAGGAACTCATCGCGCCGCCGCGTGGCTTAGATAGACTCCTCGGTTGGCCGCCTGGGCGGCGTCGCCGCTCCGGCGGATCCCGCTCTCCACTGCGCCCAAGACCGATGATCAGAATCCTCTGGATTACCTTCTGCACGCTCGCTGGGGCCGCCATCGGCGCCACCCTCGGTTGGTCAGCCATGGGGCAACTGGGCCTCATTGGCGGAGCGATCCTGGGCACCGGCCTCGGCATGACCTTCGGCCGATACATCGGGATTGCCGACGCGCTCGGCTAGGCGAACTGGAGCGCGGCCGATCATCGACTCGCAGCTGCCGATCGTCCAGCTGAGAGCCGCTGGGACTCCACGGCATCAAACAACCCCGTCGCCCCGACACTTTGCGCGGGCCTGCCTAGTCCTCGCCCTTTTCGCGTGCCTTCCGGTAGGCGCGCAGCCCCGGAAACTCGATGCCTTGCATGCCCCAGGTCCCGTCGACTCGGAAGCGCCACTTCGTGGCTACTTCGCCGTAGGGGATGCGCAGTGTTACCAGGGCGTCGTTGCCTTGATCATCCACGTCGACTCCGAGGAGCTCAGGGTAGGAGCTCCACTCGCGAAGCGCGGCGGCTTCGTTGATGCTCGTCAGGTAGCGCTCGACGTACTCGTTCGGAAAGAAATCCGCGATGGCCTTCGCGTCGGACCTCTTCCAAGCCGCGACCAGGCTGTCGATGGACGGTTGCAGCGACGGAGTCGGAAGTTCGATCTTGAGCACAGACCACTCAAGTCCCTGGAGCGCCCATCCAGCGGACATCGTGACCTCTCCAACCTTGTAGTCGATCCAGTCGAGATCGCCGTCACGTGGGACACCTTCGGACAGCGGGGGGAGGCCAGCGGTCCAACCGTGCCCGTCGGAAATGCCCTTGAGCCAGTTCGTCTTCTGCTCTCGAATCTCGACCGGGAGCAGCGCGCCGATCGCCCCGATGTTCGTGGTGTTCCAGGCGCGCTCGAAGGTCTCCTGCGCCACTGCGAACTCCTGCGGGCGCAGCGTGGTCAGCACGGATTTTGTGCCCAGCGCGCTCATGACGACAACGGCTACGCTGCCGATCAGCGACAGCTTCCAAGCGCGACCCGCGGCTCGGTGCATCGCGGAGAGGAGTCGCTCGTGTCGCTGTTCCGGTGAACGCCCCGAAAGGGCGCGACGCGTTTGCAGGCTGGCATGATGCAGGATGTACTCATCGGTGTGCTGATGGATGAGGCGCTGCATCCGGAGCGTGGGGAGGACCGCGACCCAGAAGAGTACTGCCCAGACCGCGCTCCAAAGCACCGCTAGCCCCAGCGGGTTGGGGCCGAAGACGTGGCTCAGTGTGGCGAGCGTCGCGCAGACCGCGACGGTCAGCGTCCATACGAAGGGGCGAAACGGGATTTGCAGCGCGCCAATCAGCATGGCCACGGTCAGGACGGACATGACCGAGACGACGATGATGCCTTGCGTCTCGGGAACTTCCGTCTTCATGAGGGCGACCACTGCAACCGTTGTGACGGCGGCATAGGCCAGAGCGCCGATTCGGTAGAGCCAGGTGACGCCAAGCATCCATCGGTACCCGCTCTTCAGCGCGCGCGCCGTCTCGTGCCGCGCGGCGGACTCCTCCTCAGTGGCTTCCCTGCTTCGACGCGGTGGAGGGGTGTCGAGGACGGCGCTGCACTCCGCGCAGAAGTGAGCGCCTGGATGATTTACCGCCTGGCACTCCTGGCAGGTAGCCAAGTCGTCAAAGCGATGATCGGATCCGTCGTGCTCGTGGGACTCCTCGGGGTCGCGACCCTCGAGGCTGGCGACCACCGATCCCCCGCATGCCTTGCAAGCGTAGCTGCGATCCGGGTTGGAGACCCGGTAGGCCGCCCCGCACTCGTCGCAGCGCGCTCCCACGAGTTTTGGATGGTCGCTCACCGTGCCGCCCTCTCTTCCATCGCTTCACTGCGTGCAGAGGATCCAGCGCCATGGGCGAATCGGAGGTCCAAGCCGCCGGCGCCTCTAGATTTGAGTGTGCGGACGAGAACCTTCATAGCTAGTCGGTGGAAGCGGCTTCGTTTTTCAGTGGCTTGGGGAGTGGCCCAGATCCAACGCCAAACCGGTGGAGAACCAGCGCTCTGGCTTCCAGCGGGTGGGTGTGGGCCTCTGAAGCACGATAGCGGGCCGGTGCACTCGCGCACGAGAAAAATTGGCCGCGAGGGCGGCGGGGAGGCGCACCCGCCGCGGACGGTGAGAAGGGACGTGGCGCGCCCGTGGTGTCCCACGGCGCAGTCCATGCCTTGATGGCACCGTCGGGGCCGGTACCTGCACGGTACTGGGCGGACCGATAGCTCTGACAGTCGTTGATTAGCCGGGCGGTCGCTTATCCTGACCAGGTCGCGGTGGGGGGGCGCTTCGGCGCGCCCTCGAAATCAATCGAAGGAGATACAGATGAACATGAGCTACTGGTGGATGGGTGCGATCACCTTGGTCCTCGCGGGCAGCGTGGTAACGGCCTCGCAGGATTCCGAAGCCCCCAAGTCCGAGTCGCCCCGTGTCGTTGGCCCCGGTGAAGAAGGGTCGGCTCCCTCGGACGCCATCGTCCTGTTCAGCGGCGGCGACCTCTCCGGGTGGACGAAACGAGACGGCTCCCCCGCGGGTTGGAAGGTCGAGGGCGACGCCATGCTCGCCGTACGCGGCCAAGGGCCCGTCATCAGCGAGGAGGTGTTTCAGGACGTCCAGCTCCACCTAGAGTTCGCGACTCCGTCGCCGCCCACCGGCAACGGGCAAGGGCGCGGCAACAGCGGGGTTTACCTGCAGGGGCGCTACGAGGTCCAGGTGCTCGACTCCTATGGGAGCGAGACGTACCCCAACGGGCAATGCGGCGCCATCTATGGGCACCACGCCCCCCTGGTGAATGCATGTCGCGAACCGGGGGAATGGCAGACCTACGACATCGTCTTCCGTGCGGCTCGCTTCGATGGGGATGGGGCCAAGGCAGAGGACGCCACAATCACGGTCTTCCAGAACGGCGTCCTGATCCAGGATCATGCGACCGCTCCGAGCCCAACGGCGGCGGCGATGAATGGCGAAGGTCCTACTCCCGGGCCCTTGTACTTGCAGGACCACGGGAACCCGGTCCGTTACCGCAACATCTGGATGCGCCCGCTCTAGCCCCAGGGCTGGTGCGCGCCCTCCGGCCTTCGGGACGACCCAGAGTGCTCGGCCAGGTCATTTGGACCTGAGCCGATCCATAACCCCCAGGGGAGCATGCCCGCTAGGGCACGAACGTGACGGTCAGCCCGTCGGAGCTGCTGAACTGGGCGCCGCCGCCCAAGGGATCGCGGTAGAGGAACTGGAAGTTCCAGGTGGACCCCGCGACGACCATCCCCGGTGCGAGCCCGGCGCTGCTCAACAGCAGCTCGGCCTGGTTTTGGGCCGCGAAGATGGGCGGATACATCCATGCCCCGGTCCCGCCGACGCAGGCGTAGCCGTTGCCCCAGGGAATCTGCTGCTGGCCGTCGCCAATGAGGAAGATACCAGGTTGGTTTGGCACGGAATCGACCCGAAGAACCAGGTCGGCTGCGCCCACGCTCCTGGTTCCGGAGGCGGAGATCGCGGCGGGGGAGCCGGTGGAGTTGGCGTTGGCGACGCAGTAGTTGGCGCCGATCGCTCCGTTGCCGTCGAGCTCGAAGCCATTCATGGCGAAGAGCTGCTTGTGGACGCCGTTGGGCCCACCGTCCCAGTAGGGCGCGAAGCGCAGCACCACGTCCGCCCCCGTGGCGGTGAAGGTCGTGGTGAAGGTCGATCGGAGGTTTCGCGGGTCGGGGTCGGTCGCCCCCGTCTCCCGCGAGGGGTTGGCGGGGGCACCGCCTGTGGAGCTGCTCGTCATCTCCATGTCCAAGGGTGAACCGTAGGTCGCGCCCCCGTCCGTGGAGACCTCGACCTGGAAGTCCGCCCACACGTTTTCGGTGTCGTGGTGGTACGAAACCCACCCGTAGTCGCCCACCGGGAGGCCGCTCAGGGTCAGCGTCAAGTAGGTGGGGACCCCGGACACCCGATCCCAGTCGCCGTTGCCACCCACGCCGAGCCGGGAGTCGACACCGATCCAGTCCGTGATCAGGTCGATCTCGTCTCCGACCCACTGGGCGTCGTACCCGGGGCTGCGGTCGATCATCTGCATGACCTGCCCCGCGGTGGTGTTCGGCCAGGCGGGCGTGATCGTCACGTTGACCGGCCCGCTCCCCAGATCCGCGGTGTAGGCGCGCGGGACGAAGTCCCCCGGCACTTCGTGCCCGGCGTCATAGGACTGGAAGGCCGCGTGCGGGTGGGGGCCTCCGTCCTGGGTCGTCGAGTTGAAGTCAACCTTCAACTGCGCCGCGGTGGCGGGAGCCGAGAGCAACAGGACGAGTAGGCAGAGTTCGGGGCGGACTCGCTGCATGGGTGCCGGTTGGTTGAGGGCCTGTGACCGAGTGACGGGGCGCGACGAGGCGCGCTCCACCAGTATACGAGGCGGTGCGGATCCGTAGTCAATTGCGCCGTTCGCCGGTGGTCGCAAGTCCTTACATAAGCGGCGCAGTCCGCAACCGGAGCGCCCTCCGTGCCTTAGCAGACCGGAGGTGCCCCGCCTGCTACCATCGTTTCATGACCCGGCGGAGAGGAGGCCCGAGGGGCAGGAAGCCCACCGTGACGAAGGAAGACGCCCGCGCAATCGCTGGCGCCTTCCTGTGCGATCAGGATTGGGGGAGATTCACCTACACCGCCCACGAGCCTCGCCTCTACGCCAGCGACCCGCCAAAGTGGATCGTCAACCTCTCCTGGGTTCACCCTAGTCACGGTTCCTCAGATCATTGGGACGGCTTCGATCCATGGATCGAAGTCTGCGCCTACACGCGGGTTCCGCGGTGGGTTGAGTAGCCCATGTCTTCCATCGTATGGCGGCTCGGTCACTCGAAAGTCGGCTGGAGGCCGTAGTTGTAGTTTGAGGTCGCGCCGGAGGGGCCGAAGTCCCTGTGCCAGGCCTGGAAGCGCCAGGTCTCACCGGGCATTGCAACCGCCGGTACCTTCGGCGTCGTACTGTCCCATCACTCAACTCACGGCCAGATGGCACCGTGAAGGCCGATACCCTGGGGGCATGCGGGCCGACTGCCTGCCGCTCCGCGATCTGAAGGGGCCGGTTGGCTGCCGCTCGCCCCGACTCACGAACGGCCTCCGCTTTGAGGTTGGCAGAGAAGGGAAGGCGGCGTGGGCGTCGCCTCCTTTGCCAAGTCGCGACGGTCGTCATCCCGCCCGCTTCACCGGACGGCAACGCCTTCGCTGCGCTCTTCGCCCCGGACCCAACTCAGGACAACCCGAGGCCAGCCAGGCCTATGGCACCGGCAAGGCCTTTCGAAGCACCGAAGGGGCTCGACTCAGCAGTGAGACAGTACGGGCTCGCACCTGTGCAGGCGACAGGCGGTGTCGCCACCCTCTCATTGCCCTTGGCCACTGCGGGCATCCATGCTCCCGGGCCGCGTTACTTCCAGTATTGGTATCGGGACGTGGCCGCTGGAGGGGCCTTCTATGACACCTCAGACGCCCTTGAGGTGCAGTTTTTGCCCTAGGGTGAAGTGGGAGCGCAGGGGAAGCGGCGCACGAGCGGTTCGTGCCGGAGCGCGTCGCGGGTCGTCAACGTGAAATGTTCGTTGCCCAGCCGTGGCCATCTTCTGCGGGCGGCTTGGCCCCGACGTTCCTCCCGGATGAGAAAGTCGTGAGAGGTATGGCCCCTAGGTAGTCCTACGTTGGGGGCTGGGGTCGGTGCCTTGCGGTGCCGCGAGTCTTGTGCTGGACTGCTCCATAGGCGGTGGCCGAGCGCTCTTCTTGTGAACGGCGTGCATCCGACATCGGTCCGCCTGAGTGCCCGAACGCTCCAAGGGAGCTTGAGGAATCGAGCTCGTCCGAGGCCGCGTCACTCTCCAAGACCTGTATCCCCATGAAAATCAGAACGACTCAGTTCTTCCTCTTCGCGGCCGGGGCTCTCTCGCTCTCACAGATGGGCATGGCCCAGGCCACAATCACCTGGGGCTCCGCGCAGGACACCACGGGACCCAGCGATGTCGCGGCAGGCGGCACCGTCGTCGAGGCTCGCACGGGCCTTGTCTTTGTGGGCTACCTAACGGGCGACTCTGCCTTCGACGCGACCGTTGGGGGCGTCACTTTCGACGCCATCAATTACCTCGGGGCCTCGTTCGTGAATGAACCGCCCAACTCGTTCATTGCCAACCACACGAGCGGTGACCCTGACTATGACCTCTTGCTCGGTAATCTTTCGAGCTGCGATGGCGCCACCCTCGGCAACGGTTCGACCAACACCAGCGCGAACTACGAGATCACTGGTCTCACCGTGAACGAGGACTACCTCGTGCAGCTCTGGTATACCGACGTGCGCGGCATTTCGGACGGGCGTGAGATCGTGGTCGACGGCCTGGTCACGCTCGAAAGCGGCCAGAACGCGGACATGGCAGACCTCGGCCAGTTCGTGGTGGGCTCATTCACCGCCACCGCGGCGACGCAGACCATCAACGTTGACGCCAATGGCACTTCGGGGCGTGTTGCGCTCACGGCGATCCTCGTCCGTGTCGACAACGGCGGTGGCCTTGGCACCAACTACTGCGGGCCCGGCCCGGCGAACTCCACAGGTGCTTCCGGGGTGATGTCCGCCTCGGGATCGGTCGTGGCTTCGGCGAACAACCTGACGGTGACCGCCTCGAGCCTTCCTCCGAGCCAGTTCGGTATCTTCGTTACGTCCCGGACGCAGGGGTTCATCCCGAACGCCGGCGGCACGAGCAACGGGAACATTTGTCTCGGCGGCGTCATCGGCCGCTTCTTCCAGCCGAGCCAGATCCTGAGCACCGGCAGCACGGGCGAGTTCTCGCTTCAGCTCCCGCTCGCATCTTTCCCGCAGGGCAACGGCACCGTCGCCGTCATAGCGGGCGACACCTGGAACTTCCAGGCTTGGCACCGTGACAGCGTGGGCCTTGGGTCGAACTTCACCGACGGATACGAAGTGCAGTTTCAATAGTGCCGTTGGGCCTCTCGGCCCCTGACTGTTCCCTCGGCGAGCCCTCGCTCTGACGATACCCGTCAAGGCGGGGGCTCCTGCATGCAGGCTGACCGACGGCCTACCGCATCGCGCCCTGCTCTTGGCCGTTGCCGGCTCGGTCCGCCGCGAGCGGCAGGTGGCGACCGACGACCTGCTGGGAACAACCGAAGCAGGAGCTACTCCGAATCCATGCAGCGCTTGGAGGCCTCAAGCATTGAGGCGGGAAGAACACGGCGTGCTAGGCCAGCAATGCGCCGCTCCCCTGGCAGCACAGCGAGAGCCGAAACCATGGCCACATGCTGACCGAATGGCCGCCCGTCGGAGAGAACAGCAGGCACTGTCCGCGGCGAGCCCATCTTGCGTGGGAACGCCCTCAGGGCGCGCGGGCGACGTTTCTGGCAGGGGGAAGGACCGAGCGATGACTGATCTAGAGAGAGTGCCTGAGTTCGGAGAACGAGTCCCGGGGGCGCATTACGTTCGTAGGCCTGGTTCTTACGGTCTGGCCTTCGACGATTTGAACAATGTCTGTTTGATGCGGACCCACATCGGCCTTTTCATCCCGGGTGGCGGAGCGAACCCGGGCGAAACGGAAGTGGAGACCCTCCCGCGCGAATTGCGCGAGGAGTCTGGGTACGCCGCGGCGATTGTCCGGCGTATCGGGGCAGCGGTACAGAACGTCTATGCGGAGGGTGAGGGATTCTTCGCGAAGGTGTGTGCGTTCTACGAAGTGCAGTTGGGTGAGAAGATCGACCAGCACTCCGAAGGCGATCACACTCTTGTCTGGCTGCCCATCGACGAGGCCCTTGAGAGAATCTTGCACAGGAGCCAACGGTGGGCCCTTGAGACGGCGGCCCAGCTTCGATGAGCCACGCGCGCCCTTCAGTTTCCGGCTATATCCCGCGCCGCGCCCTGCCCCTGGCCATCGTTGGTTGGGTCAGTGAATAGCGGCAGCTCTCGAACGGAAAGCTGATGCCGTACATTGGCCGCGTAGCCACCACGCATGAAAGACGGTCGGCGCCATCCGGCGAGGGCACGTAGACAGAAAAAAACTCGAGAGATCCTTGCCGAACGCGGCTCGGTCCTGGGTTTGCTGCTTATTGTGACTCTCAGATGACTGACGACGCTGCCCGAAGCCACCATAGACTCATTTCCGAACTGTTTGAGCGCTGCTTGCCGTTGAGCGATGAGCTGCGCGCTCAGGTCTTTGAAGAGGGCGAGGTCGCGGCGGATTTGCGTGGGGAGGTGGAAGCGCTCCTGCGGGTCGATGGACGTTGCGATGGATCGAGTCTCGATGATCGTGTGGGGATCCGCGTGCCCACGGATTCCAAGAGCGTTCCCACGCGCATCGGGTCGTATCGCATCCTGCGGTTGCTCGGCGAGGGGGCGATGGGGGAGGTCTTCTTGGCGGAGCAGAGCTCTCCCCGCCGTCAAGTGGCGTTGAAAGTGCTGCATCGCTCCGCGCTTTGCGGCCCTCTCCTCCGTCGTTTCGAGTTTGAGTCGGAGATCCTCGCCCGGCTGCAGCACCCCTCCATTGCAAGAATCATCGAAGCGGGGACTGACCCCATCGGAGCGGGGGGCGGCGAGGGCCGACCATTCTTTGCAATGGAGTTCATCGAGGGGGATCCCTTCGATGTGCACTTACGCGCTCGGCGATCTGACGTGCGCACGGTGCTGCGGCTCACAGAGGAGGTGGCGCGGGCTGTGCACCATGCACACAGCAATGGAATCGTGCACCGCGACCTCAAGCCCGCCAACGTTCTCGTCAACCGTGAGGGGGAGCCAAAGGTGCTCGACTTTGGGGTAGCGCGTGTAGCAGCAGAGGACGGAAGTGAGACCCTCCAAACCATGGCGGGGCAGATTGTGGGCACGATGGCGTACATGAGCCCCGAACAGGCGGCGGGGGATCCCGACGCAGTGGACGCTCGCAGTGATGTCTACTCCCTCGGCGTGATACTCTATGAGGTGCTTGCCGGTGAATTGCCGATTGGCACGGGGGGGAGGCCGTTGGCCGCGGCTCTGCTCGCCATTCAGAGAGACGAACCTAAACGGTTAGGGCGGGTTGACCCGAAGCTTGCTGGAGATATTGAGACGATCGTAGGCCGCGCCCTGGAGAAGGAGCCGAGTCGAAGATACGTCTCCGCTGAGGCGCTCGCGGAGGATCTGCGGCGGCACCTTGCCTATGAGCCGATTCTGGCCCGGCCCCAGACCAGGACCTACCACATCCGCCGTTTCGTGCGCCGCCATCGAGCGCTGGTGAGCGGTCTTGCGACCGCGTTCCTGGCCCTTGCGGGCGGGCTTGTTGTGGCGTTGATCTCCCTGCGTCGCGTGGAAGCCGCACGCCTTGCAGAGGCGGAGCAGCGTCGGCGCGCCGAGGTGGAGTCGGGGACACGCGAGGCCATCGATCGGTTTGTCCTACGCGACATGCTAGGGGCTGCGAACCCCTTGAATAGTGGACGGGACGTTAAGGTCATCGATGTGCTCTCCGCTGCCTTGCCCCAGGTCGAGTTGGCCTTCCGCGACGAGCCCGAGGTGCGGGCTGGGGTGCGCCTCACCCTTGGTGTGAGCTACCTGGAGCTTGGGTTATGGCCCGAGGCGACTGAACTGCTCGCGGACGCGGAGCGCGACGCCATCGCTTACTATGGGGAAGGGCACGAGAAGACCATTCAAGCGCGCTACGAGCACGCGCGCGCCCTCGCCAGTGGAGGGAGCGCGGAGGCCTTGCCGCTGCTGCGGTCGCTATTGGCACACCACAGACGGGAAGGAGGCGAGTGGACCGAGCAAGCGCTTCGTGTCCAGGCGGACCTGGCAAGCGTCCTCGCTAGCGAAGGGGAGTTCGAGGAAGGCCTACGCCTTGCGCATCAGGCCCTTGATCGGTCAGTGGCGACGTTCGGGGCAACCTCTGATCTGGCCCTTTCAGCCCAGCTGAAACTGATCTATTGCACAGAATTCTCGGGTGCATGGCCGGAGGCCGTTGAGCAGGCCGAGGCGTACTGGGGACTCGCGCAATCGGCTTACGGACCGGCAGACCCACGCACGCTCAAGGCCGAACTGAAGTATGGGGAGCTGCTCTTCTACGTCGGGCGCTTTGAGGACGCCCTTGAGCATGTTCGCGGTGGTGCCGTCGAATCCACCCGTCACTTTGGCGAAGAGGGGGGCGTGACCATCCTTGCCCGGCGAACACTTGCGAGCATCCTGGCTGATGCCGGGGAACAGGATGCCGCGAGGGATGAGCTCGAGGGTCTGTTGCCCGTCGCGAGGCGTGCGTTGGGGGAAGACCACTCGTTCACACTCCTTCTGCGCGGCGACCTCGTGGTGCTGCTGCGCCGGTCGGGCAATCTCGGCGAAGCTCTCGTAGAGGCAGAGGATGTGCTCGCCCGGACCATGCGTCAGCCGGAGAGCACGGTTCGACTGATGCGCATTGCGGAGGCCTACAGTGCCATCGCTGCGATCCACCTCGATGGCCACGACTATGAACGGGCGGCCATCTCGATGAAGAGCGCCATCGAAATTGGATCTGAGGCTTTTGGCGAAGAGCATCCGCGTTTCGCGGACATCCTTTTCAACTATGGCGAGCTGCTCATGAGTCAGGAGCGCTTCCAAGAGGCTGGTGAGAACTACCGTCGATTGATTGAGATCGATTCGGCGCTGAGGGGGCCGGATCATCCGTTTGTGGCTTCGGAGACCCACAATCTCGCCCGGAGCCTGACGCTCATGGGGAAGCACGAAGAGGCACTTACGGTGCTCGCGCAGGCCATGAAGATTCATGGACGAAACGGGAACCGGGACAAGCGGCCGGGGATTTCGACGGAGATGGAGACCGCCCGCGTCCTGGCCGAACTGGGGCGATTCCAGGAAGCGATCGAGCGGAGCGTGCAGCAGTACGAAGCGATGGTCACCGCCGGCCAAGACGGGCTCGTGGAACGGCTGTGGGTGCACGGGAAGCTTGCGTACATCTATGGGAAGGCCGGGAGGACGGAGGATCAGGAACGCCACGAGAAGGCGCAGGCCGCCCTGGAGGCAAAGGAAAGCGAATGAGCGGCACAGATCGACCGGACGAGCGGAAGAGGACGCTCGATCTCATCCAGCGGGCTTGTCTTGGGGACGCGGGGGCGAGCGATGAACTCCTGCCTTCGGTCTACGGTGAGCTGCGGAGGATCGCGGGGCGTCTTTTCACAAGGGAGCGCGGTGGGCACACGCTCCAGCCGACGCTCCTCGTCCACGAGGCCTACATGAACATGCTTGGAGCCGAGGTTGACTGGGAGAGCCGTAAGCACTTCCTTTGCGTCGCGGCACGGGCCATGAGGCAGGTCCTGCGGGAACATGCCCGCAGTCGCGGCGCGGACAAGCGGGGAGGCGCCATGGCCCGTGTCACCCTCGTGGATGCACACGAGGATCCAAGGGGAAGCCCCTTCGGCGGTCATTGGGATGTAGAGGCCCTCGACGACGCATTGGAGAAGCTCTCGGGGCTGGACGAACGTCAGGCGCGAGTCGTGGAGCTTCGATTCTTCACCGAGCTATCAATCCGCGAGACAGCAGAGGCCCTTGGGGTCTCAACGGGGACGGTGGAGAACGACTGGCGTTTTGCGCGGGCTTGGCTCCAGCGAGAGTTGATGGGGCCCTAGGTGCTTTCCTGGAAGTGGTTTACGCGGGAGCCACCGGGGGATTGTCGGGGATCTTTGGGGAGCTCTGGGATCGGCCGCCCAGGCAGGGGTGCAGCGCGAGCGATGGCCGCTTGCCGCTGACGGTCCCCCTACTCCCGCCCCTGGTGACTCCCCATGGTCCTCTCCATTCCTCTACTTGCCGCCATTGCCCTGCCGATGGCGGGACCCCTACAGGCGGCCCCACAGGCCCTCATCCCCAGGTCCCTGGGTGGCCAGTCTAGTGGCCAGATGTCCGTTGGTCGTTTGACGGGCGGTGGCTTCGTGAGGGTGGCGACACCCCAGAGTGCTGTGGGCCTTAGTGGATCCACGGCCTCCGCGGATACAGACTCGGATGGGCTCCCCAATGCCATCGAATCTGGCGGTTGGGACATCGTCATCGACGAGCACGGCTACGGTCCGATCGCCAACGGAGCGTTCATGACCATTCGGCACGTCACATGTGATCCAAACCTGGCCGACACGGACTTCGACGGCCTCACCGACTATGAGGAGTGGTTGATCGGAAGTGACCCCAGGTCCGATGACACGGATGGTGACTCGCTCGCCGACGAGGTGGAGTGGAATAAGTGGCTGACGAATACGAACAGCGTAGACAGTGACGCGGATTCCCGGGGCCCAGACCACGACAGTCCGCCCGACCCAGTCCTTTTCGATGGCCTTGAGCTGGACGATGCTACGCCGCGCACGTCCCCGACATTGGACGACACCGATGGGGATGGCAGGACGGACGCCGAGGAGCTCGGCCACCCCGTGTTCAGCCCGGTCCTCGCCGAGCTACCTTCGGCCGCCGTGGCGGTGGCCGGTGATGTAGATGTTCGGCTGAACGTCGAATACGCAGAGACTGATGTGACCACGACGGGGTACGACGTGACGTTCACGTCCTCCACAACGTCGAGCAGTGGTTACGAGGAGTCCAGCAGCACGGCGACCACCGCCATCACATCGTGGGAGACGAGCGCATCGATTGGGCGAGGCTTCGAGCTCGAGAGCACTCCGCCAAACGCCACCAAGAAGCTCGACTTCGAGTTTACCTTCGGTCATTCCGCCAGCAATGAAGTCGCGACCGAGAATGGCTGGTCGACTTCGACCGAATCGGCGTCCACTTCAGAGCAAACCTATAGCCAGTACGCCGAGGACTCTCGCTCGTTCACGGAGATCGTCGCCTCCGGAGGGATCACCGCCCCGATTCGCGTTCGTAACACGGGTGCTAGCTCGTTCACCTTGCAGAACCTTGCGATCACAGTCTTGCAGGTTCTGCCACCCGCGGGTGACTCCGAGGAGGCCCGCGTGCGTGCCATGGGCACTCTCATGCCCGATGTGTCGGCGCTCACCCTCGCGCCTGGGGAGGAGAGCCCGATTCTCACGTTGGATTCGAGCGACCTGAACGCCGATGTGGTCAAAGGCTTCCTCGCGAACCCGAGCTCACTCGTTTTCCAACCGAGTTCCTTCGATTTGGTGGACGCGAGCGGAATCGACTTCGATTTCATCAACGAGGCGACCTTCACCCGGACCGCGCTGGTGGAGATCGACTTTGGGAGTCGGGTCGAGACATACCGCGTTGCCACCAACGTTGACCGCAGTGGCGCGGACTACGACGGTGTTCTCGCCCGCACTGTGATCGAGGATCTCATCGGGTACGGCGTGGTCACGGAAAACCTAGAGGATGCGAATGGAGCCGATATCCAGGGGACCGATTCAGCGGGGTCCACAGGGAACATTCATGCATTGGCCAGCGTGGACGGCGTGGCGTACGACTACAGCAACGACGTGATTGGCGCCTTCTGGAGCGTCGTTGTTGAATCTGACCTCTCCAGGACACTTCAAAGCTCCGGCGGCGACATCGACTTCGATTCGCTGCGGCTCTTCGGGGGGAGCACGCTCCGTCTGATCTACAGCGAAGACACCGACCGGGATGGGCTCTGGGACGCATTGGAAGCCCAGTTGGGGACCGATGCCTCCGACGTCGACACCGATGACGATGGCGTCGACGATCACGAGGAGGCGGTCGTGGGGTGGCTGCTGGCGGGCACCGTCGATACCTACGTGACATCCGATCCACGATTTGCTGACACGGACCAGGACGGCCTCGACGACGCCGATGAGAGGGATATCGGGTCCAACCCGACCGACCCGGATACGGATGGGGACGGCTTGCCTGATGGCACCGATCTGTTTCCGTTGACTCCGGCCATTCGGCTCTATGCGGTCAGCGAGGCAGAGGCAACGGGCAGCGACTCGTCGGCGACTAGCTGGGATTCCCGCTCGACCCTCGCGGAGGCGTTCGCGGAGGCGAACCGGCGTAACAGCAATCAGGACGATGCTGACGATGTCTCGCAAGTCTGGGTCTCGGCAGGGGCGCACGATGCCGACGATGGGCCGCTGGAGTACGAGTACGGCGGGTTTCAGGTGCTCGGTGGCTTTGCGATTGGTGATGCCGTGATCGGGGCACGTGATGCGGATCCCCTCACGAATCAGACGGTGATCTACTCGAGCGGCGGGTCGCCGCCGACGGCCTCTGGAGCACTGCTCGACTTCCGTATCTCGGGTGGAGTCCCGAGCTCCACGCACGCAGGTCGGCTCGATGGATTTACCCTAGCCGGGTTCGGTGGAGCTGCCTCTGCGATCAAGGTGGCGACCGGGAACGCGGAGCTCCGCAATCTTCTGATCACTGGGAATGACGGGGAGGGAGGCGTGTCCATCAACGGGGGCGGCTCAGTGAACGCAGAGGGCTGCATCTTCCTTGATAACCGGACCGGCGCCGCGGATGGTGGCGGTGCTGTTCGCGACAATGGGAACCGTGCATCCACCTGGACGGATTGCGAGTTTGCGCTCAACCTGGCCACGCGGAATGGGGGAGCGTACTACCGCAAGGACCCGCAGGATCGAGGGATTCGGACTCGTTTCGAGCGCTGCACCTTCTACGCGAACGAGGTTTTTGCAAGCGTGGAACCCATGGACTCGATCAGTGGTATTCGCAAGGGGGGAGCAGCGATTTTCAGTGCTGGTGGGCTCGTCCTCGTGGACTGCGACTTCTCCGGGAATACGACCAGCTCAAACATCGCGAGCTCCAATCACGACCTGGACTTGCACGGTCTCTGGGGCGGTGCGTTGTTCCTTCGAGGGGGGATTGCAGAGGATGCTCTGGAGGTCGACAATGACCCCGCCACCGACGTGGTGAACTGTCGTTTCTTCGGGAATACTTCGGGAGATGGTGGTGCGATCTACTTGACGCCCAACGATCAGGATGACGCAGATCCAGCCAACGATGGGTTCCCTTGGGTGAACTTGGTCAATACGACGATCGTGGGAAACGACGCAACGCGCTACTTCGATGCGCAGAGCGGTTTCTATTCCTCTGGGGGGGTACGGTACAAGGACGCCACGTTTCGGAATCTGGAGCCCGTTCGGCTCCGGAATACCATTCTCTGGGGCAACGGCGCAGATGGGCATGGGGAGTCAGGGCTGACGGCGTTGACCTTCCACTACGCCAATATCAACCTTGACGTGCACAGCGACGCGTCATTCACGACGATCAAGGGGCAAGCGTTTGGACCGAGCGATTACTTCGGCTCTGGGAACAACGGCCTCGAGCCCGGGTTCGAATCCGAGTTTGGAGGCAATCTCCGTCTGTCTTCGTCGTCGCCCTTGATCGATACCGGATTCGATGCTGTGGACACCGACATGCTGAGCTTGGGGTTCCAGCCGCTGCCTGGACTCGATATCGACGGGAACGTCCGGATCCTGGACGGAGATGGCGTCGGCGGCGCCCGGGTTGACCGGGGCGCCTACGAACACTAGCACTCCGCCAACAACATCATTTGCAGAACGGTCCCACACACTGAAGCACGCCCACTTCTCCAGTCATGCATCATTTGCAAGAGCGCGTTCGTACCGACTCAACGGTCCTTCTTGTTCTCCTTGGCGTCTTGGGGTGGGGCGGTGCCGTGCTGTGGCAGCGCTCGGGGGCTGATGAGCTGGAGCTGTGCACCTGGGAGTCAGTTCGGCCAACGGCCATAACGGCCGCCGCTTCCGTCGTCGAGGAGCCCCCCCCTCAAGGAGAGGCGGTGGCGCCTAGTGAACGCAGGCCCGCGGTACCAGGAGCCGGCTACGGGCATGCCAATGGTCCCGCGGTGACTAAGCCCCGAAGCGATCGGAGTGCGACCCTCGACGTCGAACTGACGCGCCAGGGGCGTCCCGTCCACGGCACGGTGCGATTCCTCTCCGGTCCCCATGGGGGCAGCCGGCCTGCGCCAATCGTGGGGGGCTCTGCTTCGCTCGGGGGTTGCCTGCCGGGTGTGTGCGTTGTTCAAGTCGAAGACGAATCCGGCTTCTTCACCCAGCGAGAGATCGTCCTGAGACCCGCCCGAAGGGGCCGCATTACGGTCGACTTTGGAGACCACGGCATGGTGAGGGGCAGGGTGACGGACCGTGATGGCGTGGGCTTCGCGGGCGCGCTCCTCACTCTCGACGACCAACAGGCAAGTTCAGACCATGACGGTCACTTCCAGCTCGCGCGAACGAGTTCGGGGAAAGCCACCCTGATCGTTCAGTGCGAGGGATTCACCACCCTCTCGCGAATCTTGTCACCTGGCGAGTCCAGCGTCGCTGAGGAGCTGAGGCCCTTCCGGCTTCTTCCTGCTGCCCGCGCCACTGTCCAGCTCATTGGCGTCACGGGTGGAGTGGATTTTCAGGTTCTACCCGTTGTGCGGGGAGCGCGGAAGGCGGGGCACGCGGCGCACTTGGACGGCTATCCATGGAGCCGCCTGGGTCCCCTCAAGCTCCGGGCGGGCGGCAAGCTCCACCTCGACGATCTGCCACCCTGCGCCTTGCGAATGGTCGCGGTCGGCGGGGGGACGGGCGGGACTTCCGGAACGTTTTGGCTCAAGAGGGGGACGGAGGCCACTGTCGAGGTTTGCGTGGAGGCTTCCGCCTATGTTGGGGGCAGGGCAGTGCGCGATGGCACTGCCGTGGAAGGTGTCCGGATTGAGCTCATCCCTGAGAACCCTGCAGGCGCGAGGCGTGAAGTGCTTGGCAAGGACCGGTCGCTACTCGACCGGTATCCCGTAGGTCCCATCAGTGACTTGCACCAGATCTCGTCCAGCGATGCCCGGGGGGACTTTCAACTCCGGCCGTACGAACTCAGTCGAGAGCGCTTCCAAGTCCGAATCACAGACGAGTTCCATCGTGAGTACGTAACGCAATCGCTCAACCAAAGCGAAGATTCAACATCGTGGACCATCGACCTTGCGGAGCTCAGCCCCCCCTGCCCATAGGTGGCGCAGGGCCCTTGAAGCGGCGGGTCAGCTTCGATGAGCCTCGCGCACTTTCCCTTCCGGCTGCCTGGCGCCTGCGCCTGCTCTTGACCGGTGTCTGGTGGGTCAGCCAAAGCCCCACCAATCGATTGCGTATCTGATCGAGGAGAACCGAGTTCTCAAGGACCAGCTTGGCGGGTGCCGGCTCCGAGTCAGATGGGGGTGCTGGCGTGAAAACGGTGCCTTGCGACTTGGAGCTTCTCGTAGCTATCTACCAGCCTCTGGTGCTTGTCGATTCCATCAAGCTTCATGTTCGTCGGCGTCAGCCCGAAGAATCGAGTCTCACCTGACACGCTCGAGGTTGCATGGCCGAGGATCTCCGCGTCGTACATTCGAGTGAGATTGGGGATGTAGTCTTGTAGTTCGAGATCATCACGGAGGGTGATGTCGAGCACGGCCTTCAAGACTCGGTAGAACCTCCTCCGCTCGGGCACGCTGTCGTTGAATTGCATCAGCATGCCCAGCAGTTCATTCGCCTCCTCAAGCTTCCCGAGAGCCAAGTAGATGAGAGTGCGGAGCTCACTCATCGTGCATCTTCCCCACGGTGAGTTCTCGTCGAACGCAACGCCAATGAGGATTGCGATCGACGTGTGCTCGCCTAGCTCGCTTTGTTCGAGTCTCTCGAGCAAGCTCAGGAGGTCTTCATCATTCAGTGAGTGAATGTTGAGCGTGTCTTCCCGGAAGGCGAGTCCACGATTCGTGTTGTCCCACACGAGGTCCTCTGCCGGGTAGATCTCGGAGTAGCCGGGGACCAAGATCCTGCAGGCACTTGCCCCGAGCTCTTCGTAGTCCGCGATGTAGACCTCCTTGTTGAGGTCTTGGAGAATGCCCATCAGGTACTCATTCTCCTGCTCCGTCGTGCCCGCGAAGTCCCAGTCGCAGAACTCATAGTCGGCTGCTTCGCTAAAGAACTTCCAGGAGACTACGCCAGTGGAGTCGATGAAGTGCTCCACCATGTTGTTCGGCTCGCGGATGGCAAACTGGTTGAACGTAGGCGGCGGAACGTCGTTCATGCCCTGAAAGCTTCGGCCCTGCATCAGTTCCGTCAGGCTTCTCTCCAGGGCGACTTCAAACTTGGGGTGTCCCCCGAACGAAGCGAACACACCGCCTGTTCTGGGGTTCATGATCGCGACACACATCACGGGGAACTTCCCTCCGAGCGAAGCGTCTTTCACCAAGACCGGGAAGCCCTGCTGTTCCAGTTTCGCGATGCCCTCAACAATCGTCGGGAAGCGTTCGATCACGGCCTTGGGCACGTCGGGGAGCGTGAGCTCCTCGAGAAGAATCTGCTTCTTCACCGCGCGCTCGAAAATTTCAGAAAGGCACTGCACGCGCGCTTCGTGGCGCGTGTTGCCCGCGCTCATGCCGTTGCTGACAAAGATGTTCCCAATGAGATTCGCAGGGACGTAGACCGTCTGATGGTCAGATTGGCGTGCAAACGGGAGCGCGCAAATGCCGCGCTCGACCGCGCCCGAATTCGTGTCCGTAAGGTGGGAGGCCCTGAGTTCGTCGTCGCCATCAAATACCTCCATGAACCGCTCGTCCATCAAGCCTTCGGGAATCGAATCGTTGACCCCTGGCTTGAACCACTTCTCGCTTGGGTAGTGAACGAACTCGGCCTGCGCCCTTTCTTCGCCCACGTAGAAGTCGTTGTAGAAGTAGTTGTTGCTCATGCGCTCGAGGTACTCCCCGAGGGCCGAGCAGAGGGCTGCGTCCTTCGTCGCGCCCTTGCCGTTCGTGTAACACATCGGCGATTCGGCATCGCGGATATGGACGGACCACACGTGGGGGACGATGTTCCTCCACGATGCGATCTCGATCTTGATCCCGAGGGACTCGATGAGTCCGCTCATGTTGGTGATGGTCTCCTCGAGCGAGCTGTCCTTTCCGGGGATCATGGTTCTGGCCCCGTCCTTCGACCCCCCCTCGACAAGCGGACCAGGCTGATTCTCCGAGGCTCCGACGGCATTGATCTCAAAGCCCAGGCCATTCTGGGCCACTCGCTTGACCGTGCAGCGATCCATCGCACTGATGATTCCA
Source organism: uncultured bacterium (assembly GCA_913058555.1). Taxonomy (GTDB): domain Bacteria; phylum Planctomycetota; class UBA1135; order UBA1135; genus Saltatorellus. The sequence continues at coordinate 5,223 of CAJXRJ010000015.1, read as the reverse complement.
GCCCGATGCTCATCGGAGAGCCCTTCCGGAAGTTCAGCGCTGATTCTCAGCGTCTGTTGGTACCTGTTCTCGGGGTCAACGACGTTGTCCTGAACGAGGTTGATGCCGTCGGTGGGTATGCCGTTAGCGTTGCAGTAGACCTTGACGAAGTAGCCAGCACATAGAGCGGACGAGGCCAGGAAGTACTGGAAGGGGTTGGGCGCCGTCCCATCTCCCTTGTAGCGAATAGCTTGGTCGGTGATGACTTTGAAGTCATCGAAGCTGGCCTCCAGCCGAAGGTTGTCTAGGAACCGAACTTTGATCTGCATGTTGTCTTCCGGGGGCGCTCATCGAGTCATCAGCTATCCCCTCGGACATGAAGGTAAAAATCAAGCGCAGGACCCCGCATGGAGCGAGATCGAGAGCCTGTGGCTGAAGGAGCATGAAGAGTGTAGCAGGACCTTCTGGGTCAGCCGTGGAGCGCAGCCGAGGTTCTCTGGCCTGGCGATCGGGACCGCGCTGGCGCCGCGTCTAGTGTTCTGCTGGGCGCTACGCTAGGCGCAGGGTCTCATGCCGGCGCTTCACACTGATGGACGTGGCGCAACGCCAATTACCAGGCGCGAGTCGAGCACGAATTCGCCATTTCGCCTGGATCGATTCTCGGTCCTGGTGGCACCTGGTCGACGGCCGGTGCCGAGGGCGCCGGCAGCCCCGATCTCCTCGCCCACGCCTTTCGCCATGATGATCACTTCCATTCTCTTGCTAGCCGCACTCCCCGATGTTCTCGATGTCGGCCCGGGGCCCGGCGCTTACCCTCAGATCGCAGGGGCTGTACAGGCAGCCGCCGATGGGGATGTCCTTCGGGTGGCGCCCGGGGTTTATGACTCCTTTGCGGTCCGACGCAAGGGCCTCACGATTCTCGGGGGGCCGGGCGTCGTCGTGGAGGGAGTCGTTCGGGTGCAAGAGCTTCTGGCGACACAATCTGTCAATGTCCATGGACTGACGCTTCGACTGGCTCCGCACCAGGGTGAGTCGAGGCTGATCATCGGGTACAACGCGGGCCCCGTTCGGCTTGAGGGAATCGTGATGCCGGTGCTCGGCTCGGACCACTACTCGCTTTTTGCTGCCGGGGCCCGGGTGTTGCACTCCCAGGACGTCATCTTCTCTCGGTGCGAGCTCGGGCCCATGACGGCCTGGGATGATTGGTTCAATCGGTTCTACGGTTCCGTGGGGCTCGCCTGTGTGAGTTCCAACGTGTCGCTCTTCGATTGCGGAGTGGTCGGTCAGGGCAGCGAGAACCAGAGTGCCATCGCGGCTGGCGACTCGACCCTTGAGCTATTCGGCAGCCGTGCCTTCGGCGGGGGCGGGGGCCACTCCTACCTCACCTTCGCTGGGAACTGCCGGGGGATCTCCGGCACCGGTGGCGACGGCGTCTCAGCGTCGGCCAGCACGGTCTTGACGGTGGAATGCGACCTCCGTGGGGGGTCCGGCGGCTACGACGGCTGTTGGGCCCACGCGACTCTCCCCAGTGGACTCCCTATCAGACTCACGGGTGGGGCCGTGCACGTAGAGGGGCCGGGCACAGCGCCGTTGCTCGAGGTGCCGAACCACGTGCGGGAGGGGGATTCCTTCACGCTTCAGGCGCACACTGAAGTCAACGACATCGTCCTCTTACTCGCGGGCAGCGGTGCCGACCGCCTGCCCATTCCCGGCCTCTTCGGTGCTCTCCTCGTGGACTCGGGGCAGGGATACAGGCGCCTTTTTCCGGGCCAGTCGGGCTCCTTCCAGGTGTCGCTCACAGCTCCGGATTTGCCAGCGGGAATGACCCTCGGCCTTCATTTCCAGCTCGCGTGCCTGCGGCCGGATCCCGGCGCAGCGGGTGGCAGCTCGACGCTGCTTGGGGCCACCGAAGTGGTGACGATCCTGGACTCGGCCTTCTAGCCCCGTAGACCCCTGATTCGGCGGCGGTGGCCCCAGGCGCCGCCGCCGAATCGTGCATCGGTTCGGAGGCAGCGCATTGGACGGGCCTGAATCTCCCCCGGTGCAATGTCCCATCGGTACGCCAACCATGACGATCCCGCCAAGGCCGGCGTTCCACTGGGGCTAGCAAGGCGAGGCCCGGAGCATACCATGCACTTTAGAGCTGCCACCCCTTGCGGTAGATGCGTCGCACCAGCGCCGTCGCGAGGTAGTTGTCGAACTCCATCTTGTCGGAGTCCCATTGCAACTTCTCGCCAGGGAAGTGCCCGGCAACGGTGCCCAGGAGGACCGCCTCAGTCAGCGGGCACGCATACGAGAAGGGCGTCGAGGTGCTGCCTTCGCCGCGGCAGGCATCCGTCCACTCGTGGCGATGCTCCTTGCTCGGCAGCGTCGTGACGTCCACATCTAGCTTCTCGCCTTTGGAGTAGAAACGTGGTGCAGCCCAATGCGGAATGACCATCACGCCCTTCTCGCCAACGAGGAAGGAGCCGGCGCCAGGCAGCGTTTCATCCGCGGGCAGCTGCGCCCTTTCGGCGGCCTTCTTGCTTCCGCCATCCGTCCAGCGGAACTTGATCGTTTCGGCGGTCTGGTCCGTGCCGGGGAACTCGTACAGGAAGTCGCCATCTGGCGCGAACATCTCTTGAAAGTGACCTGGGCCGTTGGAAACCACACTCATCGGTGCGCCAATGCCAAGGGCCGCGAACACCGGATCGAAGATGTGGCACCCCATATCGCCAAGGGTGCCGCTTCCGAAGTCCAGCCAACGACGCCACTGCGCGGGGTGGTACTGGCCCTTCACATACGGACGGTCCTTGGCGACGCCGAGCCAGAGATCCCAGTCCACGTGATCCGGAACGACATCTACCCTGTCCGGGCGACCTCCTGGGCCGCCGCCCCACGACTTGCCGACCCAGAGGTGGGCTTCGTGCACCTTGCCAATGACCCCAGTGCGCAGCGCCGCCACCGCGGTGCGGTAGGCGCTGTGGCTGTGGATCTGCGTGCCCATCTGGGTCACAACGCCTGATTCCGATGCCAGCGTTGCCATTTCGCGGCACTCATACAGATTGTGGGCGATGGGCTTCTGGCAGTAGACGTGCTTGCCGAGGGCCATGGCGGCCAGCGCAATGGAACCGTGCATGTGATCTGGCGTCGCAACGACCACGGCATCGATGTCCTTACCCATCGCGTCGAACATCTTGCGGTAGTCGGCGAACGTCTTAGCGCCTTCATGTTGCTTGCTGGCGTTGCCCAGATTGTTCGCATCGATATCGCAGAGCGCGACGATGCGAACGTTCTTGCCACTGGCCGTCGCACTGAGATCGCTACCGCCCATTCCGCCGACGCCGACGCATGCGACGTTCAACGTCTCGATGGGACTCAGGCGGGTCCTTGGCGGACCAAGCATCGGCGCTGCGGCGGCTACGCCTGATGCTTGGATGAAGTGGCGACGGGTGATTCTTCTAATGATTGACACAGGACCTCAATTCGCTGGGAGTCGGAGACCAAGAATGGGCTTGGCACCATATCGGTTTAGCCGCCACAGCGGGACCCGAAGAAATCGATCACACAACCATGACAGATGGCGCACGGCCAGCCGTCTGTCGTTGGTCAAGACCCATTCTGCGCTCGTCAGGGTCCCATGGGTGCGTCTGTTCCCTGGCGATACGGGTCACTCGCTCATCGCCGATGCGATCTTTGAGGCATTGCCGATCTACGGTGCCGGCGAGCCGCGAGGTGGAAGGGTTGTTGTGCAGCCGTGCTCGAAGGCCAGCGTCGCCGGGCGAGGCCGTAGATCTCAGGTTCGTGACCGGGCATAGCGGCGATTGACGGAGCGCGCACGTTGGTGGTTGGAAGAAGGACTTGGGCCACCACCAGCGCGCGCGCGGAAGTTGGCCCGTGACGTTGCCTGGGCTGCCGGCTCGGGTGCCGGGGCGGCTCGTCATGGGGGACCGGGCAACCTCGGGAGCTTCCGACGATCAGTCCTCTCTTCTCCTGCCCAGCGGTTCATGGGCCCAAGTCCGCCCCTGGAAGATCTTCCGACGCTCAGGAAAGCCGTAGAAGATCGTTCCGTGAATGCCTTGTACGCTGTCTCGCGACAACCGGTTCGCCCAGGTCTCGTCCCACCAGTCGTGGGGCAGTTCGATGCCCTGTTCTTTCAGGTCTTCAATGAACGCCAGCTCCTGCCCCTCTGCGGGGAAGAGAAGCGCAAACTTCTCGTCCGGGACGGCGAAGAACTCGTCCGTGCAATTCAACGCAGAGTCGATGACTTGGATGTTCTTCACTTTGGTCGACGTAACGATTTGGGTGGCCTTGGTGTGTCCGCCGTGGTGCTACATGTCCAAGTGTGGAACGCCGATCAGGGCATTGGCAACTGAGTGCCGGAATAGTCGACCGTACCACCCTCGATGTCGCTTCGCTTGGTCATGGTTCACGAGCGTCCTGAAAACCCCGGGGGCACTACAATGCGCCGGAGCAACGGTGGAACAGTGCGGCTGGGGGATCTCTGCCTCCTCTGCACCAACGCCGTTACCCGTCCATTCGCTTGAGGCTGACGTCATCGAGCCAGGCGGCCCCGGATCCGGCGAGGAACAGGCCGAAGGAGATCGAGCTCGCGCTCTCGGGTATGTCCGCCTCGATCTCGTAGACCTGCCATTCCGCGGACTCGACGCGGCATGCGTCCAGGCTGTCGTACAGCGCAGGCGGATCTTCATGGGCGTCGGCGATGGATTCGGGGAGCACGCGCAGGCGCAGGAAGCTGATCCCGGCGCCGATAGGCTCGGTGCGAGCCGCAGCCCGGAGGATCACGCGTGTCCCTCGATAGGGAGCCGCGTCGATGTACTGCGCGATGTTGCCCGAAGCCTCGCCGAGCTCGTCGACCGGGTCCCGCCGGATCACCGCGGCCCTGTCGCCGCGGTAGGGTCGGTCGGTGGTCGTGCCGATCTTGAACCCGAAGCGCGTGAGCTTCGTCCACACGTTCCAGCCCTCCGGCACGCCGTCGTCCCCGGCCGTCTCGAAGTTGAGATTGGCTGCCGCGGGCATCGTCGGAACCCGAACGTAATTCGACGGATCGACCATCCGCGTCGGCGTGGTCTGGTCCACGAAGGCCAAGGCGTCGAACGCCTCCGGAAGCAAGTACTTCCAGACATAGGTGTCGGCGGCCGCCGGGTCGTACCCGGCGCCGCTCGAGCGTGTCGGCCGAATCTCCGCGAACCACTCCGCCTGTCTCTTATACACATCTCCGAGCCCACGAGACTAGGCATGATC
>CAJXRJ010000014.1 GCA_913058555.1 uncultured bacterium | reverse complement strand
GAGATCATGCCTAGTCTCGTGGGCTCGGAGATGTGTATAAGAGACAGCCAGTGGACAAAGAAAGGCACGCGGTGGCCCCCGTCGTACTCGGATCCTTTGTTGCCTCGCATGCCGGCGTTGAAGCCGGACCAGGTCCCTTCTTCCTTTTCGCGCTTGCGGTGTCCGGCGGCGGTGCCGTTGTCGGTCATGAAGACGACGATCGTATTCTCGCGCTCGCCGAGTTCTTCGAGTCGGGCGAGCATGCGACCCACGTTGTCGTCGATGTTCGTGACCATGCCGTAGAAGTCCGCCATGGTCTTCGGCACTCCCGCGTCGACGTAGGGCTTCGAGTAGGACTCGTCGACGAAGTAGGGGTGGTGAGGCGCGTTCGTTGCGACGTAGGCAAAGAAGGGGCGCTCATCGTCTTTTGCCGCGATGAACTCCGCGGCCTCACGGAACCACACGTCGGTGCAATAGCCCTCGAAGGGCTGCCATGTCCCGTTGACGTCGTACGTGTCGTCGAAGTAGTCGTTGCCCCAATAGTCGGGCCCCTGGCCCACGCCTCCGCCGTGGTGCCAGCAGACGTGCTCGAAGCCCTGGTCCTGGGGGCGCAGGGGGCTGTTGTCCCCCAGGTGCCACTTGCCGAACATCCCGGTGCGGTAGCCGTCCGCTCTCAGGTACTCCGCGAGGGTCTCTTCTCGGGTGTCCATGAGCGAGCGTCCCATGATCGTGTGCCAGACTCCTGTGCGAGTGGAGTAGCGGCCGGTCATGAGAGCGCTGCGGGACGGGGAGCACGTGGGGTCGACGTGGAAGTCGGTCAATCGCACGGAACTGGCACGGAGCTCGTCGAGGTGTGGTGTTTGGATCACCCCGTTCCCGTGACTGCTGATATCGCCGTAACCCTGATCGTCCGTGATGATCAGCAGCACGTTGGGGCGGCGGGGCGTGGGCGATGCCTCCTGGGCCCTACCGGTCTGGGCGCAGGCGCTCCATGGGGATACAGCGAGGAGGATGAGCGCCGTGGTAGCGCAGCGTGGGGCGGGTTGCTGGGGCATGCCCCTCATCGTAGTGGAGCGAAACCAAGTCTGAACGTGCGCCATGCGGATTGAGCACGTTGGAGTCGATGGGTCCTGGCGTCAGGCGTCTTCCGAGTCAGCTCCTGCTGATTCCGGAACGCGGATGGCCCCAAGGAAGGCCTCGCGCGTGGTCGGCGGCTCCAGCAGGCGGTGGGGCAGGTAGACCGAACGGTTGGTGTCTGGGAAGCGGACGAGGTAGCCGCGTGGAGTGCTGGTGATCTCAGCGGTACCGCAGTCCCCGTCTCCCACCTTCTTGGGGGGGCCCGCCATGAGCATTCCGTCGTAGACAAAGATCACATGGGTCATGCCGTAGCCGCCTAGGCTCTTCGCGACCCGAAGCCAAGTCCCGCGCCTGCGGGCACAGGCGAAGCGGAGGTAGCCGCCGAGCACAAACGCAAGCAGCCCTGCGCGGCCGAAACGCTCTCCCAGGGTTTCCGTGGTGATCTGCGCCAAACAGATGACCGCGCCCACGACGATCAGGCCAAGTCCCAGCTTGAGGACCCGGCGGGTGTTGGGGGCTTTCGCCGCGACCCATTCCTCGTAGTGCTCCTTGAGGTACGCGTCGTCGATCGTGATCTCGAATTCCATGGGCTCGGGGCACGTACTGTAGCGCCGGCGCGAGTAATCTCGCCCCATGACGATCCACCCGAATCTCCTGGAGCGCGCCGGCGGTGCGTGTGAGCTCTGCCGATCGGCGGAGGGCATCGCTGCGATGGCCGTGGCGCCCCGTAGCGACGAGATCGTGGCGTGCGAAGCATGCCGGCGCGAGATCGTAGGGGACATCGAAGAGGCCCACCGTTGGCACTGCCTCAATGAGACGGCATGGAGCGAGCATCCGGCCGTTCAGGTGGTGAGCTGGCGGGTCCTTGGCCGGATCGAAGAGCCGTGGGCGGCAGAGCTACGGGAGCAGCTCTACCTGGACGAGGACACCTCGGCCTGGGCCAAGGAAAGCGCGGGCGGCGCGTCCAGCGCCGGCGCGCAGAAGACGGTCGACAGCAACGGCACCGAGCTCCAGGACGGGGATTCGGTGACGCTCATCAAGGACCTCGATGTCAAAGGGGCCGGCTTCACCGCGAAGCGTGGCACGCTTGTGAAAGGCATCCGGCTGGCGGACGATCCGGAGCTGATCGAAGGGCGGGTTCAGAAGACCGTTATCTACCTTCGAACCGAGTTTCTGAAGAAGGCCTGAGCGCCCAACGGAGTTCCGTCGGCGGGTCGGATCCATCACCACGGGGCATAGAATCCTGGGCTTGGCCCTTCGCTGGGGCCCCACGTCCAGCGGGGCTATCTCACCGAGCCGCCCTCTGTTTGCGTACGGCCGTCCCGTCGATCCAGCCATTTACCCATGTCCGATTCCACTCGAGCTCGTCTGTCCCGGCTTCTTGTTCCTGCCGCTGCGTGGGGCATCGCATTGGGCGTGGCTCTCTGCATGGTGGCGGCTCGTATGGGCGGCGTGCATTGGACCTTGGATCTCCTCAGTCACTTTCACGTGCAGTACCTTGGCTTCGGGCTTGGGGCGCTTCTTCTCGCCGTCCTGGGCCGGGCGCGCTGGGCCGCTGTGGTCGCGCTCCTGGTGTCGATCCTCGCGGGCCAAGCCGTGGCGCCGCTTTGGGGTTCGCCGGGGCAGTCCGCGGATACGGGCGGCCCTTCCGCTCGCCTTGTCGCGCTGAACGTTCTGACGACGAATCGCGAGCACGGGGACGTGACTCAGTGGCTCCTCCAGCAGAATGCCGACGTGATCGTGGCCCAGGAGGTCGACGAGCGCTGGGCCAGGGCCCTTGACTCCGCTCTGGATGGGCATCGCCGGCTCCCGACGGACACGCTGCGATCGGACAACTTCGGGATCGCCATCTACGTGGCGGAGGGATGGGGGGCGGAGGACCCGACGGTCCATTGGACGGAGCTTGAACTGCCCTGGCTTGAGGTGGTCATCCACCGCGGGGACCTCGACCTGCGGGTCTTTGGGGTGCATACGATTCCCCCGATCGGTGCCCGGAACTACCGGTCCCGGGGCGAGCAGCTGATGGCCGCCGTCACCGCTGCGGCGAGTTCCCCGGAGCCAGCCCTGATTGCGGGCGATTTCAACGCGACCATCTGGTCCTCGGCCTTGCGGGAGGCGCTTGACGGCCAGTCCCTACGGCCGGCATGCCTAGGATCTGGACTCTGGGGTACCTGGCACTCGAAGCTCATGTTCACCGGGGGAATCCTCATCGATCATGTGCTGGTGGACGAGCGCTTGGCGATCCTTTCCCACAGGGTGGGCAAGCATGTGGGGTCGGACCATCGGGGCATCGTGGTCGACGTCGCCTCCCCGGGGGCCAGGCCCCGCTGAAGGGGGCGTGTTCCGGAGGGACTCAGGGCCCGCGGACTACCTAATCCGAGGGTGCGTCGGACCCTCTGGACAAGCGGAAGTCGGCCCGCGGAAACGGGGCCGTGAATGGGTAGAGTCCGGGGTGGGCCAATCCGGCTCGATGCTCCTTCTCGGTCCCGAGTGCCCAGCACTCCGCGGCCGATGGTTGACCGCTACACCGCTATGAACACATCCCTTCCCCACCGCGCGATCCGTCCATCGCACGTTCTTCTTCTCGTTGCGCCGTTCGTCGCGGCCGGTTGCTCCTCGGACGACGACAGCCCTATGGCTCCGGATCGGACGGCGCCCAGCTTCGCCTCCTTCGTCCAGAACCGCACCCTGGACGCCACAGGTCAGACCGTCTCGATCACCTTCAGTGAAGCAGTGACCGCCCTCACGGCGGAAGTGCCCGGGACCTACACCGTCAGCGGCGGGCTCACCGTGAACTCTGCCACGCTTCGCCCCGCGGGCAACGTGGTCGATCTTGGGCTCGATGGGCCGGTGCTACCTGGTGCCAACACCGTGAGCGTGGCGGCCGGCATCGAGGATGCCGCGGGCAACGCTTCCGCGGAGGTCATGGCGGCGGCGATTACGAGCACCGACACCGTGGCTCCCACCGCGCTCACGATCGCCGGCGCCACGATCGCGGGGCCCGAGAACGACACGATCACCGTGGTCTTCGACGACGACATGATCGAAGCCGAGGTGGAGACCGCAGGGAGCTGGACGATCGAGTCGCCCCTGGGGACGCCCTTTGACATCACGGGCGCCTCGATCGACTACGTTGCGGCGACCCGCACGGCGACGGTGATTCTGGATGCGGGGTCCGCCGATCAGGACCTTCGCACCCGTGATGACATCCACGCATCCTTCACGGGGATGCGCGACCTGGGGGCGAACACGATCGCGACGACAGCCATCGGCACCACCGCGGTCAACGCGATCATCTCCGGCGACAACTCGCCGCCTACGATTCTGGCGGCGGCCCCGGGGGCGGGGAACACCCTCGTCCTGACGTTCAGCGAAGCGGTCAGCGGCGTAGAAACGGCGGATCTGCAGAGCGGGCCCAACCCCGAGGGAACCGAACTCATCCTGACCGACGCCAGCGACCCCGGTGCCGCGGCGGCCGGCACGATCGAGCTCCTCGCGAGCCCCTTCGATGGCAACACCGTCACCATCTCGGACGGAACCACGTCCCAGACGTTTGAGTTCGATTTCGCCTTTGGCCAAGTGGGGCTCTCCGGCGTGCCTAACGACGGCGACAGCGTCACGATCTCCGACGGCGCCGCGCCGCTCACCTTTGAGTTCGAAAGTGCCGGCGGCATCGCCGGCGACGTGGCGGTGACGATTGGCGGAGACGCGGACGCGACGATCACGAACCTCATCTCAGCCGTCAACGGCACCGCATTGAACGTGACCGCATTGGCTACCGGGCTTTCGAACCTCGCCAACATCCGCAACGACGCTGTGGGAGCGGCGGGCAACGTGACGATCACCGGGACCGATTCCGCTGGCGTGCAGACGCTCATGGGAATGAGTAGCGGCGGGATCGCGGGTGACGTGGCTGTGGCCGTCGACCACTCTTCGATCGCGAACACGGTCACGAACCTGAGGGCGGCTATCGACATGAACGCCTTCAATGTGACGACGGCTGGGGGCAGCAGCGCCACGGATTTCGTTCTGACGAATGACGCCGTTGGAGTGGCCGGCAACGTGCCGATCACGGTGACCGAGGGGTCGACCTTCAGCGTGACCGGGATGACGGATGGGCGCGATGTGGGCACGGCGACGGCCGCGCCGACCCTCTCCGCGGGAGGGCCCTCTGGCCTGCGCACGACCGTGACCTACGCCTTGACCCCGGACGTGGCCGACTCCCTGCGCATTTACGGAGTGACCGACCTCGCCGGCAACCAGATGGCGCCTGAGCTGGCGTTCGGCTTGGTGGCTTCGAACGCGACGGCGCCGGCGATCAACATGGGTGCGAGCGCCGCTATGTCCGTCTCGGGCCCGGACAACGACACCGTCCTGTTGGAGTTCGATGAGCCGATCCACCCGTCCGGCCTGACGAACCCCGACAACTACACGATGACGGACGGCGGGGGGGCGATCGATATCTCGAACGTCCGCCTCACGCCGGTCGGTGACGACAGCGTGATGCTTTCCCTGGGGAGTGCGTCGAACCTCCAGACGGCCCAGACCTACACGTTGACCGCCGACGGGCTCCGGAGCCAGCAGGGGATTCCAACGGGCGCGCCCGTGACGTCCGGCGGCCTGGTGGCTGGTGGAGACGCGGCGGCGCCGACGGTGAGCGCCGGTGACGTGCGCCTCGATCCGACGGATGCCCTGAGCGTCCTCGTGGAGTTCAACGAGGCGGTCGCGGCCACAAGCCCGGCCACGGCGAACTTCTCCATCGCCGGCAACACGACGGACGCGGCGGCATTGGTGCATCCTCGGGTTGTGCGAGTGACGTTCCAGAACGCACCCGCCATGGGGGAGAACTTGGATATCACTGCCGGGGCACTGACAGACCTCGCGGGCAACGTGGCCGGTGCGCCGGCCTCGATCGCGATCGACGCAGCGGACGCCGCAGCCCCGACCGTCAGTTTGGTCACAGCTACCGGTGATGCGACCGCTGCTCACTCGTTTGAGGTGACCTTCAGCGAGCCAGTGAACGCAACGGAGGCCCTGGACCTGGCGAACTACGCCGTTCTGACCGTTGGGTCTGGCGCCGCCGTGAGCCTCACGGGCGCTTCGGCGGCGCTGGACAGCGGCAACAATCGCGTTCGCGTGGCGCTGCCCTTCGGCAACTACCTGGATCCCGGCGAGACCCTGCGGGTCACGACCTCGAACGTCTCGGACGTTTCCGGCAATGCGATCGTTCCCGCTGCCTCGGACGCATTGATCGGTGGCGACACGACCGCGCCCTCGTCCGCGACAGCCTTCGTGAACAAGAAGCTCGACGCCCTGGGTCGAGTGGTCGAAGTGACCTTTGACGACGCCATGAATGTCTCCATGACCACGACCCTCGGGGCGTGGTCGGGATCCGGCGGCCAGGCGGCCGTGCAGGTCTTGTCCCTCAACCGATTCCGGTTCCGCGTCACCCTGGACGCGGCTATCGGGGCAGCCGAGACGCTGTCGGTGACGACACCGACCGATGTCTCGAACAACACCGGGGCGACCATCGTGGTCGACCCCGTCGAGTAGGGATAGGGCCTGCGACGCAGGCGAAGCCCCACAAGAGCACGGCCCCCCGGGCGCGCCACATTGGTGCGCCCGGGGGGCCGTGCTCTTGGTGCGGGGGCTCTGTCGCCTTGCCTAGCGGTCCCGTCGCAACTCGAAGGCGCCCATCTCGACGACTTCTCCGCCGTTGATGGAGGTCCAGTGCTGCTGGACATGATCCTCGTCCACAAAGACCAGGGTCATCGCGCCCATGTAGTGGTCATCCGCGCTCTTGAGATCGCTCACGCTGACGAAATCGAACACGAGGCGGTTCCCGTCGAGGCTGCTGGCACGCATGAACGGCTGGTTGCCTGCGCCGCAATAGTGGGTCATCGTCAGGCTGTTGCCGTCGAGCGTGTACATGTTCGTCATCTCGTGCTCTTCACCTGTCGCCATGGTCTCGCGGATGGCGGAACCACCGGAGCTGACCTTGAACTCGTGCACGGACTCACCGTAGGGCGTGGTGGCGATCCAGCGCCCTTCGAGTGCTGCCACCGCTTCGAACATGGGGGCGCGAATGGACTCATCGGCCTCGACCACGGCTAGGCCGGTCGAAGGGGACGCACACGAGGCCGTCAGAGCGAGGCCGAATAGGAGGAGGTTCTTCATGGGAGAGCGAGGGGAGGTCGGGTAGGGGCCCGCAATGTACTGGCCCCCGCCGATTCATGCGACGATGGGCCACGCCTCCATCCCGCGCAAGGCCCAGGCCTCCGCTAGTGCTCAACCTCGACCATGCGCAGATAGCGCCAGCCGTCGAACATCACGTTCGTGCCGGCCGGTGTTTGCAGGCTGGCTTTTCCGACCGGCACCCGCGCTCTCAGGGCGCCGTCAGCGGCGACGGGGACCTCGGTGAGCTCGCGATCGCCCCGTGAGTAGTTCCCCCGGACGAGGCGCGCTTGCTTTGTTCCTGCGGGGACGGAATCCTCGATCCATCCCGTTACGAGGGACACATCAAGGTCGAGGCGCTGACCCTTGAGTGTCACGTCGCGCAGGACCTTCACTCTGGCGCCCCCTGGCAGTTCCCCTTCGATTTGTAGGTGGTACGTGCCACTCCGGACGATCAACAGGAAGCGCCCGTCGTCCTCTGTTGCCGTGACGGGAGCATCCCTATCCACCGTCGAGTGGAGCGGCATCGTGACCGTCACGACCCAGCCCTTCGCGGGAATGCCATCGACCGTGAACTGGCCGTGGATTTCGACGTCGCCGAGCTGGCGCATGTCGACGTCGAATGAAGTTCTCTCGCCGTCCCGGATGTCGACGTTCCACTTGAAGTCCTTCTCTTCGTCCGAGTTGGCCGCCGAGAGCGACACACGGGCAGGCTCCCGGTCGCGGCCTTCGACGCGCCATGGGCCGGGGGTGAGATGAAGGAACTCGTAGTGCCCATCCGCGTCGGGCCGTGTCCACACCACTTCACCGTCGCCGCGCGATGCCGCGACGATGAGCTGCTGGGGGTCCTCACCCTGGGGCGGAAGCAGGCTCCCACCGAGGCTTCCGCCCTCCGTCATCTTGATCTCGATGCCCTCGGTGCCCTCTCCTGGAAGAAGGTCCACTTCAAACTCCGCGGTGGCGAGGCCCTCTGCCAGGGCGAGCAAGGTCATTGCCCCTGTGTCGCCTTCGATGGGGCAATCAAAGCGGCCGTTCTCATCGGTCCGGTAGTCCATTCCGCGGTTCTTGAAGATCCGCATGGGGAAGCCTTGCTCCAGGGGCACAAAGTCGTCGAGGCGCATGGCCACCTGGATCTCCGCGCCAGCCACGGGCAGTCCGCGGTGCGTTACGCGTCCCCGTAGCGTCGGTACCTTCGCGAGGGTCACGGTGACGTCCGCAGGGGCCTCGCCCGCTTCGTAAGGTCCGGCGCGCTGGAACTCGTAGCGGTCCTTGCGGACGGAGATCGTGAACTTCTGGCCGGGTGCGGGCAAAGAGGCCTGGCCCTGAGCGTTTGTCTTGATCCAGTCGGTGCCTGGGATCGGCATGAATCCCCCGAGGAACCCGCTGTGGTTGTCGGTGGCCGGCACGACGGTGAGCAGTGACGCATCGGGGACCGCTTCGCCATTCCCGTTGAGCACCGTGACTTGGATTTGGTGCTTCTCCCCGAGCCGCAGTTTGGGGCGATCCCCAGGCAGCACTTGAGCCACTTCGCTCATCCCGTACGGGCCATCGGGGGTGCTCGCCACAAGGTTCATGGCAAGGTGGTGCTTGGGGTAGATCGTGAAGGTGCCGTCGGCTGCCGTCTTTATCGATCCATCGCCTGACCGGGCCTCGAAAGCCACCGTTGCTCCCGCCACGGGGGTACCCTCGGGGCTGAGCACGGTGCCGGTGATCGTGAGCTCCTCCGGAACGGGGTCGAGGGTGATCGGTCCAACGTCGAGCACCTGCCCCGCGGTCAGGTGCACCAGGTCTGTCAGTGTCCAAAGATGGCCTTTGGCGTGAACCCAAAGCCGCCCTTCTCCAGTCGTGAGACCCTTGCATAAGAAGCGCCCTTCGGAGTCCCCATCGGCGCGGTGCCGCACCTGGTCCTTCTCTGGACCAGACATGCGCTGGGCCTCCAAGTCCCCCGCGACGGTCGCCTCTTCAGCGTAGATGAGGGCCCCGGGAATGGGGCGGCCGCTGGGGTCGACGACGTGGCCACTGATCGCGGTGCCGGGGGGTAGTTCGATGTCGCCCAAGTTGGATTCGCCGTGCCAGACAGGTGTGGCCGTCATGAACCGTGTGGCGCGCCCATCGAAGCTCGCGGCGAACACCATCGGGAAGACTTCGGTGCGCCAAGCGCGAAGGTCTCCGTCGGCGAGTTCGAGCACCACATGCCCTTCCGCGTCCGCGCTTGCGAAGTTCCCGTCACCACGCGGTTTCCCCGTCTTGAAGATGGAACTCAGCACGGCGCCTTCGATGGGCTGGCCCTGGGTGTCCACCAACCGTGCGCGGACGATGGACGTCGTAGCCGGTGGCTCCTCGGATGCGGACTCTTCAGCAAGCTCCTCCTGCGTGACGGCGCCCAGCGCGGTGCGGTTGCCTCCGTCGGTGGGGCCATCCGCCGGCGAGGCTTCGTTCTCCGCAAGCACGGTGGCGGCCGAGTGACCGGAGGAGGCAGGGGCCGTGGGGGGCGCGTCGAGAGGGGCGTCACCGGAGCCCTTCACGATCATGATTCCGGTGGCGAGCAGCAAGACGAACGCGGCGAAGGAGGCGGCGACCTTGGTGGAGAGTTTCATGGCGATCAGAGCGGCGGCAGTGGGGGCATGGCTTGGCCTGGGGAGGCCAGCGGCGAGGGCGAGCAGCTTCGTACCCTGGTGGTTGGAACCCGTCCGAGGGTCCTCGAGGCTCTTGCGCAGGAGTGCGAGTCCACGGGCTAGCCGCGAGCGGGCTGTCCCCGCGGAGGTCCCCATGGAGGCGGCGATTTCATCGGCGGTTTGACCCTCGTAGTAGCGGCGCAGGACCACCTCCGCGTAGGGCGCGGGCAAGCCGAGCACCAGGGACGCGAGGCGTTCTTGGGCCTCGAGTCGCTCGAAGAGCTCCTCGGCGCTCGCCGAAGTGCCGGCGTGGGCGGCTTCCGCCTCGCGGTACCTGCGACGGGCTTCCGTACGGCCACGGTGTCGCGCTACCCGTGACGCGACCTTGGCCAGCCACGGTCGCAGGCCCGACCGCGTCTCGGGTTGGTTCTGAAGGGCCAGCACGAGGGTGCCCTGGGCAAGGTCGTCCGCCTCCGCCTGGTCCCGAGCCAGGCGGCCGGCCATGGCACGCAGCCAGCCAGCCTCAGCCAAGAGGGCGCCGGCGTCATCATCCGCGGGAAGGGGTCCTTGGGGGGTCACGATGAGATCCTCCCGCTGCGGACGATCCCGTGGCAGAGAAATTGAATTCGGCGGTGATTTGGGGCCGTGAGCGAGGGCCAGGCTGGGCTGGGCAGGAATTCACGGCAGGCGTGTCACAGGTCGCCGCCAACCGCGAACTCCCTGCCGTGGAAGACAGACCTGTCTATCGCGTGCGCCACTAGCCCTCTTGGGGCGGCGCGCATCTCCCCGAAATCTGGTGGCGCTGCTCCGCCGCGCCGAACCTCCCCGCTTACTCGAAATGCGTCACTCCCTCATCGCCCTTGTTCTCGCCCTCACCGTTTCCCTCATCGCGGCCTGCACCCCAGCCTCCAGCGAGGCCGAAACGGGCAACACCGCGGGCGCGCCGATGGCCCTCGACGGTGCGACCATCGTCGCGAGCGGAGCGTTCTCCGGTCGCAACGACCACGTCGTCACTGGAGCCCTTGAAGTGCTCGAACTGGACGGTCGCATGTACGTGCGCCTCGCCAGTGACTTCTCCCTCGACGGGGCCCCTGACCCGAAGATCGGCTTCGGCCGCTCGGGCGAATACGACGAGTCGACGACGTTCACGCCTCTCACCAGCCACAGCGGCTCCCAGGACTACGCCCTTCCCGAAGGGTTCGAGCTGGGCACGTTGAACGAGGCTTACATCTGGTGTGAGAAGTTCTCCGTGGCCCTCGGCGTCGCCGGCCTGAAGCCCTGAGCCAAGGACGCCAGTCGCGCCTTCTGCGTTACGGCCTGTGCCTATCCCCATCGGGTGGGCACAGGCCGTTTTCGTAGGGCCTCACCAGGTCAGGTAGAGATGGACTCCGTGCAGCTAGGACAAGCCTCTGTTCCGTATCGGTTCAGCGAAATGACAAGAAATCGAGGGCGTTCGAAGGGCCAAAAACAGCCCGTGGTTTGACCCACCAAAGCCGCGACAAACCGCTCTACTCGGACACTGGCTTAGGCCATAGAGCGGGCCGCGTGGTGCGAGCTCGACCTCTGGCCGCCGGGCTACCACTTCCCAACAAGACCATGAATCGACTCGCAGTTCCCACCCTCAAGGCGTCCGTCATCGGAGGCCTCCTTGCCATTACCTCGCCCTCGGTCTTTGCTCAGTGCGAAACCCTCGTCGTGACGAATCCGTTTCCGGCGGACCTCGATCTCTTCGGATGGAGCGTCGCGGTGGATGGAAACACCTCCGCCTACGGCGCGATCGGTGGCGACCTCGGTTGCGCGGGAGGTGCGGACTGCAACCAGGGCTCCGTGCAGATGATCGAGGACCTGGGGAACAGTTTCCGGGCCCAGCACCTGAGCGCGAGCGACGGCCAGCCCGGTGACCAGTTTGGGCAGCACGTATCCGTCGACGGGGACACGCTGGCAGTGGGGGCACACTTCGCCCACGAGGGCAAGGTCTACATGTTCACGCGCACGGCCGGTACCTGGTCGGAGCAACAGATCCTGCAGGCCAGCGATGGGGCCCATCACTTTCACTTTGGCCACTCCCTGGAATTGGACGGGGATACGCTGCTCGTCGGTTCCATGCAGGACACCCACGCAGGGACGCATTCTGGTTCGGCGCAGATCTTTGGCCTTAGCGGGGGCGTCTGGGTGGAAGTCGCCAAGCTGACCGCGAGCGACGCGGCTCCCCAGGAGCTCTTCGGGAGAGCGACGGACCTGATGGGGGGCATCGCCATCGTCGGCGCGCACCTGGACGACGTGAACGGAAACAACGCGGGGGCGGCGTATCTCTTCGAGCAGGACGACCGAGGCACCCCGGGTGATCCGACCGATGATCTTTGGCCGGAGATCGTGAAGCTGAGCCCGTCGGCTCCGGTCGCGGAAGCACGATTTGGCTTGGGCGTCGCGGTCCATGGCGACATGGCGGCGGTGGGCGCTCCCCGTGACGTCACGAACGGCGTGGGCCAGGGCGCTGTCTACATCTTCGAACGCGACTCGATGGGATGGACGGAGACGCAGCGTCTCTCGCCCGCAGGCCTCGAGGACGCCGATCAATTTGGTGAGAGCGTCGTCATGGACGGGCAGCGGCTTCTCGTCGGCGCGCGAGGCGATGATGATGGTGGGCCGGAGTCGGGGGCTGTCTATGTCTTCGAGCGTGACGCGGGCGCATGGAAACAAACCGGTAAGTACGTGCCGTCTGACGCCGGCCCGTCGGACCTCACGGGCCGTGAAATGAGCGTTGCCCTCGACGGCGACGTGGCCGTTGTCGGCTCCCCTGTGCGAAGCGGCGCAGCGAGCCAGGCGGGCGCCGCAACCCTGCTCGACCTCTCCGGCTGCCTGGGCGTGTCCGCGTGCGTCGGGGCCCCGAACTCCACGGGCAGTGTCGGCACCATCGCCGGCCGAGGGACGGTCCTCGCCTCCGCGAACGACCTCACCCTGGACGCCACCGGGCTCCCGGCCCAGGTCTTCGGTCTGTTCATCGTGTCCCGCACTCCGGACTTCGTCGCGAATGTTGCCGGGGGCGAGGGCAACCTGTGCCTCGGAGGATCCATCGGCCGCTACAACGCCTTCATCCAGAGCACGGGGGCCGCGGGCCTCGCGACTCTCCCCGTGAACGTGGATGAAATTGCCGCCCCCAACGGCACCATCCAGGGCCTCCCCGGCGAGAGCTATTACTTCCAGTTCTGGCACCGCGACGTGGTCACGGGAACAGCCACCTCCAACCTCACCGAGAGCGTGAGAATCTCGCTTCGATAGGGCGGCGGTGGCGGGGAATGGCCGTTGGTGGCGCTGAGCCCTTTCGAGATTCCGCGCACAGCGGTCTAGTTCGCCGCCCCCAGGGCGAACTCGGCCTCCTACCGTACGTTCCTATGAGGCTCCTTTCTGTCCTTGCGTGTGCAGCGCTTAGCGCCTGCTCGACGCCCCCCCGTTCGACTCCCCACCAGTTCTCGGTGCTCTTGGGGGCACGCACCCTCGATAACGACGACATCTGGGCGCCGGTAGAAGACGAGATGGTGGCGGGCATGGAATACTCGCTGGTTGGCCAGTCAGGATTCGGGTTAGAACTCGGCGGGCTCGCGTCAGGACGCTTTGACGTGAGGGTCTCCGACGACGTTCGCGCGACCGGGGCGGTGGCGGAAGTCTACTTGGGCCTGCGCAGGGAGTTTGTCCTCGGCGGATGGCGCCCCTACCTCGGCGGAGGCGGCGTGCTCCTCGCCGCCGGGATCGACAACGACTCGGGGGGCTTGATCGCTGACGACGAGGACGCCTCGGCCGCCGTCTACCTTCACGGCGGGCTCCTTTACAAGGTTGCGCCCAGCCTCTCCCTTGGTGTCGACGTGAGGCTCGTCACCGGGTCAAGCCTCGAATTCGAGGGCATCGAAGGCGACGCCGACTACGCGCAGCTCGCGTTGGTCATTGCGACGTCGTTCTAGCCACGGGGAATCAGGATCGAAACCTCGCCGAGGCCGGTGGGGGACTCGACGGGCCCGGTGGTGGCGAGGATCGTGAGCTCGATGGTCCGAACCTTGAGGGGGTCGGGGAAGGGAATCGTCGTGCGGCCTGATGGGGAGAGATCGTGCTCAGTGGACCGTTGTCTCTTGCCATTGAGCGTCACGAGGACGCGGGTGGGCTTGCGGAGCGGAGCCTCTGGGTAGCCGGGCAGAGTGGGCGGCGAAATGATCAGGCCGGCGGCGAGAGTGCTGCTGGCTGCGGTGACCTTGATCTTGGGAGCGGAGTCCTTCGGCCGTGCCAGCCAAGGGGACGAGGGGTTTCCATCGACGATGCGCTTTGGATCAAACGCGATGGCCGGATAAGCGGCACCCGGGCGGGGTTTGAAGTGGGTGGATGCCGAACACCTCGCGGCTTGGGCGTGGGCCTCGGTGCCTTTGCGGAGGGGCCGTGATGGGGGGATCGAGGCAAGCTCGACGGCGAGGGGCGGTGACTCCACGAATCGCGGCAGGCCGTCGGAGCCGGGCGGGGCGGCCAGGTAGATACGGGCGACCAGGTCTCCGTCCCGTTTGGGATAGAGCAGCGCGGGGAGCTCGGTGGCGCCCAGTGGGTTCTCCGGCGCGCCGAGCACGGTGGCGGCGGGCACGCCGCCCACGGAATAGACGACGCGCTGGACCCTGAGGCCGCCGCCCTCACTGTCGGGCCAAACGTAGTCGGAAAGGACGCGGCCGGAGAGACCCAAGACACGGGCCTTCGGTTGGCCATGCTCGACCTTGCACGCAATGCGCACAGACGCGCCCTTCTCCTCTGTGGCCCACTCGGAAGTGACCCTGGGTCCACTGATCGCTGGACCCTTCCGGCCGCGGCTCGTCGCTCGCGCCAGGAAGAGGACGGCAAAGCAAGTTTGCGTCGCGGAGCTGCCGGACCAGGACCCGTCATTGAGCTGCCGTCCGATGAGGTGGTTCGCGCCCTCGGCGTACCAGTCGTGCTCACCAACCTTCGCGAGGCCTGCAAACGCGGCCATGCGTTCAAGCCCGTACAGGTAGTAGAAGTGGTGTCCACCGCCATTGGGGTTCTTCGTCACGCTGAAGTGAGTCGCCAGCCAGTCGAGTCCGGCTTTGCGCTCGTCGAACAACAGAGCTCCCGTTTCCGGTTCCAATCGGCCCGCGAGCGTCAGCTCTTGCTCGCATAGCGCCAGTGTGCCGATGCCCGCCGTGGTCATGGAGCCGGTCGCCGTGCCTGAGCCTGGCCGGTAGCCGAATCCACCCTGTCCGCTGCGGAAAGCGGCGGTCCTCTCGGCGAGTGCCTGCCAAACGGCTGGCTCAACGTGCACGCCAGCCTTGGTTGCGGCCCAGAGGCCGAGGGACGCGTATTGGGTGTTCGACAGATCGGCGGATCCCGACGGATACGCCCACGCGCCGTGCGGGTCCTGGGAGTCGATGAGGCCCTGGGTGACAGACTCGATCCAGGCCCGATGGGCGATGGGGTCGTGGGCCGCCAGGGCGAGGAGCAAGCAGCCTCGGTCGTAGGTTCCGAGGGTGGTGACCAGGGAGAGTTCGTGAAGCAGCGAATGCACCGCCTCCGAGTGTGGGCTGCCGCCGCCCTTCAGGATGGTGTAGAGAATGAGGGCGTTGAGGCCGGCACTGCGCCCTGCACGGTGCTTCTGTCCCTTCTTGCCCCGCGGTCCCGCTTCTTCCAAGAACTGAACGCCCCGGGAGATGGCCTTGCTGACGGCGACCGGGTCGACCCTGGGGGGCAGCTCTTGGGCCCCAGAGGCAGTCGGTGCGAAGGGAGCGACGGCGAGCAGGCTGGCGGCGAGAAGGAGGCGAGGAACGATCATGCTGTCATCGGCGATGGTCCATTCCCGGCGGGCAGGCGGGGTCGTGCGCCGCCACAGGGCCGGGTGGGGCGAGTGATGGGAGCCCCGGATGGGCGGGCTAACGGTCCTTGCTCTAGCGGTTTCGTGCTCCCCTTCAATATCGCTGGCCCCTGGCCGAGTCGAACTCAGTTCTTGCTTCGCTGTGCCCCCAGGGGTGCGGAGCGCTGTAGCTTGGGCGCTCCGAGACCTGACCCAAGGATATGACGATGCTCGACCCGAACATGACCCTTCTCCACACGGCGCTTGAGGGCGTCTTGGCCCAGCTTGCCAATGGCTCCGAGGGGGATATCCCCTGGTCCACCGCCCGTGAGGCGCTTCGGCACTATGAGGTGACCGAGGAGGACGACCTCGAGCTGGCGGCGGCCGTGGAGATGAAGGACGCGGAGGCGCTGTCCGGCATCGTCACGGAGTGGGCCTCCGGCAAGCGTTTGATGCTGGAGCGCGATCGGGGAGTCCTGAAGCGTGCGCTGAAGGCCTATCGCAAGAGCCTCAAGGTGACGCTCCTCGACGCTGAGTCTTCCCTCGGCGGCGGGCCCATGAGTTCAGGGCGCAAGTCGTCGATCGTGGGGATCACGCCGCCGCGGCGCTACCCGCGGGAGGTGTGGGATTTCCTTGCCCACCAGGGCCGCTTGATTGCCGGGGATCGTGGGACCTACGAGCTGCCGCCGGGAGGCTAAGGGTGGGCGGCGAAACGGACCTGGGGAGGATGCTCGAAAGCCTCGCGCCGGTGCTTTCACCCGAGACCTTTGTGTACTGCACCGTGGCGTGGTCGCGCGCCCAAGCGCTGGGGTTCCAGCCTGCCTGCCTCATCGATGAGGAAGAAGGCGTGACCGTCGTGTGCACGATGGAGCAGGCTGAGGGGGCGGGGCTCGACTTCGTCTTCCCGTGCAGGCGAATCACCCTGACAGTGAATTCGAGCCTTGAGGCCGTCGGGCTGACCGCGGCGATCGCTGCGAAGCTCAGCGAGGCCGGGATCAGCGCGAACGTGGTGGCCGCGTACTACCACGATCAGGTCTTCGTTCCAGAGGCGCGCGCCGAGGAGGCGATGGCGGTCCTGTCTCGAATGGGTGGGGGAGAAGCCGAGCCAGCGTGATCATGCGCGCCAGCCGATCACGCGCTTGGCCGCGGCGCGGACGCCGGCGTGCCCATGGGCGGCCAGCTCCTTGAGGGTGGAGTCGACCTGGGGACCGTCCATGTACTCCATGCCGAAGCAGAGCGTCTGGAGCAGCTCCGGGTGATCGCCTGCGTGCGACCGAGCCACGCCGAGACCCCCACCATGGAGCATGGTCTCAAGGGCTTTGGATCGAACGTCGGTGTTGGGGTCGGCGATGAGGCTGACGACGTGCTCCTCGACGTCACCCCACTTGAAGTAACTGAGCTTCGACGTGATCTCCTTCCGCACGCACGGGTCCTCGTGTCTTGTGAGTGACACCAGGCGCTTGGGCGAAAGCCGCCCGCGGCCCCGCTCGAGCGCCGGCGACAACTCCGAGAGCGAGTCCACAATCGTCTTGGGGTCACCGCCTGCGCCGTGGATCCTCTCGATGGCTGCGTTGTACTGGGCGCGGATACGGCGCATGAGTTTCGGGTGCCCCGACGGTAGGCAAGCGGGGCAGGCGCAGTTGCCGTGGGGCGACGGCTCTGGTGTCCCCTGCCATCCGATGTCCTGACGGATAGACCGCACAGAGACGATCTGGTCCAGGGCGATGGGGCCGCTCACGACGACCTCAGCGCCCATGGGGTCCGCCTCGATGGCGACGTAGGCTTCGTGGGGGATGCCACGCCTTTTCGGCTTCCCGAAGCGCCCGTAGAGCACTTCGGTCGCCGCGTCGATCTCGAAGATCACCGCCACCATCCGGGCGCTGTGGCGCCAAGTCTTCAGCTCGCGAACCCACTGGTAGGTCACCTGCTCATCCCGGTAGGAAGGCATCGCAAAGATGGCCTCGCCCATGCGGACCTTGTCTTTTCCGACGGGGATCGTCCATTCCTCGCCCCGCAGGCCAGACCGTTCGATCCGCTTCTGGAGCTGCTCGGGTGCGATGTGTACGAGTCTTGCCATAGGCCCAAGGAGACCAATGGAAGACCCAGGAATCTAGTCCCCTGGCCCCAGGGCGATGCACCGCGTCGCCCGTCCCCTCCCCCTTGCTAGAGGCGAGCGCGGATCTGCTCGGCGACCCAGCTTGCGTCGATGAGGGAGTTCTCGATGGCGGGCAGGGCCCAGTTGTCTTGGTTCGCGAAGTACACGCGATCGTCGAATGGTCGCCGCAGGTGCTCGGCGTGTCCGTCCGCGATGAAGTGGGGCTTTGCGATCGGGAGCGCGTGGCCCCAGCGGCTCAGGCGCACCTGGCGAACGGAGCTTTCGGCGATGTTCAAGAGCCTCAGGGAGTACCTCACGTCGTCCGCGATCGATGTGGTGTAGCGCCGCCAGCCGTGGTCGTCGAGCAGGCCGAAGCGTGCGGTGAACCACGGAAGGGGCCAGTAGAGGGTCAGCGACGATCGCGGCGTCGAATCGGGAAGGGCGAAGTTGCCGTTCAGTACATCGACCGGACGGGACCCCGACTCGAATTCACCGGGGGTCAATGGGAACGCGTCGTCGTTGATCAGGAAGAGATCATAGAAGTCACGCGTGACCGGAGCATCGAGGAGCACGTTCGCCGTGACGTAGGCGGCCGTATCGATCTCGCGCATGGCGGTGAACTTCTCCGGGTCCTGGGCCTGCACGCCCTGGAGGAAGTACTTGACGATGTGTTTGGATCCGGCCATGACCACGAACTTCGTTCGGATCGAGCGCTCGGTTCCGTCGGGATCGACGTAGGTGACGATGTAACGATCGCCGCTGCGGCGGGCATCCACGACCGTGCAGCTCGAGCGCAGCATGTCGCTGCCCGGAGGGCCCGAGGCCTCGACGGCCCGCAGGCGCGTCCATAGGGCCCACGCCATGTAGGCATTGCCGCCGGGGAAAACCCAGCGCCCGAACTCTTCGGCGGCCAGGAAGTTCCACCCTGCGGCGGCAGAGATCTCATCGATGCCGGCGCCAAAGGACGAGTAGAAGTAGGACTGGACACCGGACGTAAGCAGGGGCGTCAGCGGGATCCCCATGCGCTCTTCGAGGTCCTCGCGGAAGGTCTTACGGTCGAGGGCGCGCACGGCGTCCGCGTCCGCGGTGCTGCTTGAGAGCGGGATCTCCGGATACTCCTCCTCGGCCATGTACTTCACGACCCGTGCATAGCGCTCAAACGCATCGCGCTCCTGGGCCGTGACGCCCGTGCCGCTCCAGTAGTCGGGCTCGATGTTGCCGCCGAAAGCCATCGGGTCCGGGGGGAAGCTCGTGCGCTGGACTTGGTCGAGGCCAAGGTCCTTGTAGAAGCGCTCGAGGAAACCGCCCTCGTCGGGGGTGATGATGTACGCACTGCCAAGGGAGTACGCCGTGTCTTGCCACTGCTCGCCCTGGGCGTTGCCGCCGAACTTGGGGTGCAGTTCGAGAACGATGGGGCGGTGCTCCCGCAGAAGGTAAGCCGTCGTGAGCCCTGAGATGCCGCCGCCCACGACCACGACGTCGGTGTCTTCACTTGGCGTGGGTACGGGTCCTTGGTACTCCGTATGGAACGGAACGTCGGCTGCGCGTGCAAAGTCGTCGCCTGTGAACCAAGAGTGAAAGGGCAGCCCCTCCATCGAGATGGACGATGGGTTCGGGTCGATGCGAGTGAACGGGTTCGCCGCGTCGCCCCCGAAGCTCATTGGCCGGGCCTTGGCGCGCCGAGGGTCTGGGTGGGACGCGCCCCAGGCGGGGAGTTGGGCGGAGAGTCCGTAGCCAAGGGCAGCGAAGCCTGACTTGAGGATGCGGCGACGGTCTTGCATAGCGGGGCCGGTCGTGGCCTGGGGGGAAGGGGGCCATCGGGTGATGGCCTCTCGCCAGTCTGCGTGCGATCCGCGAAACCAACAAGGCCGGCGATGCCAGGTGTTCTGGGTCGGTGTCCTTTAGTTCCGCCAGAGAAGCTGCGGGTTCAGGAACGGTCCTGCGTATCGCCGCTATGGTGGACAAAGCGTGGCTGGCCCTTCGGGATAGGCTCGAGCGGCTGCTGCCTTTCAATCGATCACAGGAGAGACCTAGAAGATGTGCACTCGAATAATCTTGGCCGTTCTTCTCTTGCCGGTGTTGGCCCTCGGGGCGATCGGACAAGAGTCGACCCCCAAGGCACCAGCGCAGGAGTTAGAAGCATTGCTCGCGGAGCACGGTGCGACGGAGCTCGGCCGGGTGGAGGCTTACAACGCCTTTCGACCTCGCTTCAAAGCCTTTGCGAAGGAGCATCGCGGGACAGAGCCGGAGGCGCGCGCCATTCTTTGGCTCGTGCAGAACTCATGGTGGCTGAGGTCGGAGGGCAAGATGGAGTCCACGTCCCTCCCGCTCGCGGAAGATCTTCTAGCGCGCCACCCGAAGTCCCGGCACCTTGGGCTCTTGATCGAATACCAGTACGTCTTCGCGAAGAAGGACAAGGCGCCGCTGTTCGAGAAGGTCTATGGGGTGGCGTCCGATAAGTCCGTGAAGGCCGCTGCTCAATTCGGGCTTGCTCGACTTCAGTCCGCGAGACTCGAGGACGGCTCGCCAAATCCCCACTACGCTCTGCTGCTGAAGAGTTACGCGGACACTCCATGGCGCGCCACGACGTTTGGCGCCATTGCAGACGCCTACCTGAACCCGCTCAAGCCCGGCGACCTTCAGGTTGGCAAGTCCGCTCCGGAGATCGCCGGAGTCGATGAGAACGGCAAGCCCATGAAGCTGTCGAGCTTTCGTGGCCGCGTCGTTCTGCTCGATTTTTGGGGCGAGTGGTGAGGCCCTTGCCGGGCTATGTACCCACACGAGCGGTCGCTCGTGAAGGCCTATGAAGGCAGGCCATTCGCCATCGTTGGAGTGAACAGTGACAAGTCCGCGGAGGCTCTCCGCGACGTCATGAAAGAGAAGAACTTGCCGTGGACGTCGTTCTTTGACGGCGGCGGAACCGGAGGACCGATCGCGACCAAGTGGGGCGTGAGCGGTTGGCCTACGGTGTTCATCATCGATCACGAGGGCGTGATTCGACAGAAGGGAAAGCAAGACCTGGACGGCCTCATCGAGCAGCTCGTCAAGAAAGCCGAGGCGTCTAAGTAGGCTCAGTGCGGGCGCCGCGGTGGGACTGGCGATTGACCATTCCTGCCGCGAGCCGGTCCGCGATGAACTCGAGGTGGGTTCGTTGCTCGATGGGTTCCAGGAGCTTCTGCGGAAGGGCGGAGGCTCCGCGATAGCCGCCCCAGACGGCGCCCGCCATGGCGCTCAGGGTGTCGACATCGCCGCCCCGGGAGCGCAGGCACTTGAGGAGGTCCCCGAAGGCCCGATCGCGGAACCACAGGGCGGCGAAGATGGCCGTCACGCACGAGGTGCGAACGGACATGCCCGTGCCGAACTCATCGAGTGCCCTCGCCATCGGGTCGCCCTGGCCACCGAAGACCTCGGCGGCGCGTATCACCTGGGCGTGGAGGGCGTCCGATTGAAGGCCCTCGACAAGGGCGAGCCAGACGGCGGACGCGTCGACGTGTTCGAGCGCCAAGGAGGTGGCATGGGCGAGCAGCCAGGCGCCGTCTTGGCCCTCAGGGTGCGCGTGGGTGATGGACGCGGATTCGTGGGATCGGCGGAGTAGCTCACGCTGGTTCTCCCACGGCCAGAGGGCGAGGATCGGCGCGCGCATAGCGCCTCCGTTTCCCCACGATCCGTCGGGGAAGCCGCGGCGTGCGGCCTCCTTGATGGGCACGCCGCGTTTCAGGGCCTTGAGCGTCTTCGCCGCACCGGGGCCGTAGCCGCGGCTCCAGGCGTAGCTTGCCGCGAAGCGTTGGCTGAGATGCTCGACATCGAGGCCGCCGCATTCGAGCAGGGACTCAGCGAGGTCTACGCTCATCTGCGTGTCGTCGGTCCAGCGTCGTTCGCCAGAGCGCGTCTTGCCGATGAACTTCCAAAGGGTCCGTGCTGCGAAATCCCCTTCGAAAGGGGCTCCGTGGACGTCGCCAGCAGCGAGGCCAAGGATCACACCTTTCACTTGGTCACCAAGGTCGCTCATCGGTCCATTGGAATGCACCCGTGGACGTAAGGGAGACGGTACCTTGTGCATTCTTACCGAGGCCCCATGAGGAGGCTGACTATGGCACGTGAAGACACCATCGACTGGTCCGATCCCCACGAGATCGGATATCGGCTTTGGGAGAAGTTCCCAGACACCGATCCTCTCTCCGTGCGGTTCACCGATCTGCACCAATGGGTCACGGAGCTTGAGGGCTTCGTGGGGGACCCAAAGGCCTCCAGTGAAGGCATCCTCGAGGCCATTCAGATGGCATGGCTCGACGAATCCGAGGACTAGACTGCTAGACTCGATGACGTGAGAAAAGGTCACCTCGTTGGGTTCCTGCTCTGGCGCGCGGGCCTGCTGTTGATCGCGTCGTATAGCTTGCTGCGGGTCGCGCGGCTGGCGTGGGCCCATCTCGACCTCCCGCCCTTGGTGGATTGGGGACTGGGTTTCGCCGCCGCCGGAGTGCTGTTGGTTGGACTCTCCTTTGTGATGGAGCGCATTCAGGACGGCCGCCTCGAGGGGGACCTTGAATCATGATCCGACTCGTTCGCATCACCGGCTTCCTACTGATTGCCGTCGGCGCCCTTCTTGTCCTCTCCTACCTGGTCGAGCCGCTCCGCGAAGTCTGGGCCCTGGTTTACGAGCTGCCCCTCGTGATTCGCATCGGTCTTGCCCTGGCGGCGACCGGATTGCTCGTGCTCCTCGGTTCGCTCATCTGGGAGCGCTACGAGGAACGTGAGAACGATCGTTCACTCCTCGACGAACCCTAAGCCCTGTTCAAGCCCATGATTGTCGTCACCACCGACTTCGTCCCCGGTCACGAAATTGCGGATGCCCTCGACATCGTCCGTGGCTCCACGATTCGAGCCAAGCATCTCGGGAAAGACATCATGGCCGGCCTCCGGACGCTCGTGGGCGGCGAGATCAAGGAGTACACGGAGATGATCACCGAGTCCCGGACCGAGGCCCAGCGCCGGATGGTCGCCCAGGCGGAGCGCCTCGGTGCGGACGCCGTCATCAATGTGCGCTACGTCACGTCCCAAGTCATGTCCGGCGCGGCGGAGCTGCTCGCTTACGGGACCGCCGTGAAGTTCAAGGGCTAACCCGCGGGCGTCGCATCAGCGGTCTCCGCTGTTTGGGGCGACTTTCTTGATGGGCAAAAGCTCGGCCAGCTTCTTCAGAACGTCGCCGGGCTTCAGGGTGACGGTCAAGCGGGCTTCGAGGTTGGACTCCACTTGATAGACCCGAACGTCGAGCGTCCCTGCGGGCACGGTCATGCGGACCGGGCCCCCCATAGGTGCGCTCCCGTGGAGGCGCGGGCCGGAGCCCGTCACGAGTGATACGTGGGTGCGGTCGTCCGCCGGCGGGGGGCTGATCTCCAGAACGGCGCCTTCGTTGAGCCTCAGGACCACATCATCCAACGGGCCTTCGAGGTCGAGCCTCACGGGCGTCGCCCCGGTGATGCGTCCATCGGGGGTCCAGGCGATGAGCTGGTGTTCACCAACCGTAGCGCGTTTGAATGCGAATCTCCCGTCTGTATTGGAGCGCTCGGCGAGCTGCTCGCCTGTGCGACTATCCTGGAAGCGGACCTCAGCATCGGGTACGGGATGGCAGGTCGTCGCGTCCACGACTGTGCCAGAGATCACGCCCGTTGCGGGGACCTTCACCTTGACGTTCCGGGCGCCCGCAGCTACGTCGATGGGGATGCCCGGGAGACCCAGTCCCACATGGGCTGTCAAGGCATAGGTGCCGGGCAAAAGTCCACCGATATGGAACGCCCCATCGGCGGCCGATGTCGCGCTGGACTCCGACCAACGGCCGTCGACTCGGTCAGCGCTGATCCGCCCGCGGCATGGAGCGCCGGCGTGGTCGAGTAGCGTGCCTTCGATGGTCAGCGCTTTCTGTGCTCGAAGGGTCGCCTTGAGGGTCTTGGTCTCTGCGCTCAGTCGGCATCGCACGCCTGGCGTGACAAAGGCGGGGAATGGTTTGATCGGACGGATGAGAGGTCTTGGGGCAACCAGATACTCGCCGGCGGTGAGCGCCGCGAAGGAAAATTGGCCAAGGGCGTCGGTCGTGGCGGATCCCAGGGGCTTCTCCCCGTGCGGGAATCGAAAGGGCCCGCCGGCCGGAGACTCGCCGACCCAAACCTCGGCGCCGCCCACGGGCGCGCCGCTCTCATCCAAGAGCGTGCCTTCAATGCGTCCGTTCATGGATAGCTCGAAGGTCACGCGCGTTTCGCCGCCTGCGATGGGGGTGCGCACCTCGTGTTTCTTCACCACACGGTCGCGCTGTTTGAACTGCAGCTCGACGTCGGTGACGCTGGGTAGGCCGTCGAGGAAGTAGACGAAAGAGCCGTTCGTCGCGTCGTTCTCGACAATCTCGCCCTGGACGCTGAGGACGTCCGTCCAAGCCTCGGTGGGGTCGAGCGCGGCGCAAGGGAAGACGGCTTCGACGCTGATTCCGGCGGGCGCGTCCACGAGCGACACCTGCAGTTTGGCGCTCTTTTCTAGCTTGATGGGTAGGGGCCCAGCGCTCGCACCTCCCTCGATCCCTGGAGCACCCTTCGCGCCACCCACGGTCAGGAAACGAGGGGTGTAGCCGGGTGCAAAGATGCGGAGGTCCGTCTTGGTAAACGTCGCGGCGGGCAAGGTGAAAGTCCCGTACCTCTTGCCCTTGGCCGCGCGCCGGGAAGAGGGCCGCAGCGTCTTCACCTGGGTGCCGAGCATGATCAAGTTGCAGTGCATGTCCGCGTCGATGACGGCATCTGTCACCGGTGCGCCCGTGGTGCTATCGATCAAGAGTCCGGAGAAGACCGTGTCGTTCCGCAGCCTGAGTGTCTCTTCTAACTCCAGGGTGGAGCCGGGGGGCGTGCCCTCGATGACACGTTTGATCACTTCCCCATGTCCGTCCTTCATCTGGATCACCAGGGTCTGCGCATGGGAGGGGGCAATCCGCATGGAGGCCTTCCCGCGGAAGTCCGTCATGCCTGACTGGGAGAAACCGCCCTTGATGCCCGCCGTTTTGCACTGATCGGCCGTCATGTAAACGTAGACCCATGCCCCGTGGAGGGGCTCCCCGTCCCCATCGACCACGAGAACGGAAACTAGCGCATCGTCGTCGTCCGCCTGCGACGCCATGGCCGCGGCCATGCATAAGGGCGCGACGATGAAAAAGAGCGCGAGGTGAGCGAGCCTGAGTCCAAACATGTTTGACGATGACCGCCCCCCCCCGCTGCATGGGAGGAGTGGTCACCTTCTAGTGTAGTCCCGTTGGTTCGGCCTGGCGGTTTTCCGCGCGACCCGCGTTTCGCCCTTAGCCGCGCTGCTCGAGGGCCTTCGGGAAGAGGACGTTGTTCTCGAGGTGGATGTGTTGCATCAGGTCTTTCTCAAGCTGGTCGACGCCCAGGTAGAGGGCACGCCAGGTGTTGCAGGCTTCTTCAGGCGGCATGTAATCGTGTGCCAGCTTCTTCATGCGGGCGAGGTTGTTGCCGTGGTCCCTGTGCTCGGACTCCATGACGCGAATCGGCATCTGCGCGATGCCTCCGCGGCCCTCCAGGACGAGGGGGAAGAGGACCTCTTCTTCTTTCTCCATGTGGTCCTCCAGGGACTCGAGCATGTGCTCAAGGTGAGTGGCGAGCCCGGTGGGGCAGTCGGGCTTGTCGGCGTGGACCTCCTCGACTTTCTTGGCCATGGCGATCAGGCGCGGCACCTCTACCCGGTGGTCCGCGTGGAAGGACTCGAGGATGTGGGCGATCAGCTCCTTGGGGCTGGCTTCGTCCCAGAGGGTGTCGGGCAGGGAACCCTGGGCATGGGCTGCCTCGCCGAGCTCTTTGGCGATGAGGTCCGGGTCCAAGCCCTCTTTCGCGCAGGCCTCGGCCAGCGGGACGCGTCCGCCGCAGCAGAAGTCCAGCCCATGGCGATGGAAGACGCGGGTGGCGCTCGGGGTGGCGACCGCGAGGTCTGCGAGGGTGCGTCCGAGGGGGGCGTTGGAATCGATCTTCATGGTGTGGCTCCGGAGGGCCGGACCTTTGGGCGGGGTCCCTTGATGGGGGCGTCTTAGCTGGCCTCGCTCACTGTTGCGGGGTTCAGCGGGAGCTAAGCACCTACCGTGCCATGGCGTTCTTGGGCCCCAGGGGCCGATTGGTGTCATCTGGATATCGCCGGGCGCGTGTGTTTTTGATAGCGTAGCGTGTCGAAATGACATCGCCCGACCTCTCCCAGCTGCTCCCCATCGCGATCGAGATGACATCGAGTCTCTCGAGCGAGCACCGTGCCCAGCGGCTCATCGACGTCGTTCACCGGGCCATGCCTTGCGACTCCGTGGCGCTCCTCAAGCTAAGAGGGGACGATCTGTTCCCGGTGGCGACGTTCGGGCTCTCGGGTGACATCGAGGGCCGGGTCTTTCGGCGCGGGGAGCACCCCCGCCTCGACGTCATCCGCGCCAGCCGCGAGCCCGTGCGATTCCCCGCGGATAGTTCGCTGCCCGATCCC
>CAJXRJ010000013.1 GCA_913058555.1 uncultured bacterium | reverse complement strand
ACGAGATCATGCCTAGTCTCGTGGGCTCGGAGATGTGTATAAGAGACAGAGCCGCAGCTCCCCCACCGGACCCTGTCTGCAAGTGGAAGATCACGCTGCCGACGGGCACCGTCGCGCCCTCGTCGGCCAGGCGCTTGACGATCGTTCCGGCGGCGGGCGACGGCACTTCCACCGTGGCTTTGTCCGTCATCACCTCGACGACCGGCTGGTGCTCTTCGACCACGGCGCCTTCTTCGACGATCCACTGGACGATTTCGCCCTCGGCGATGCCCTCACCGATGTCGGGGAGCTTGAACTCGACGAGCTCACCACCGCCGCCAGCGGCGGGGGCGGCAGCAGCGGGCGCGCCCGCTACTTCAGGGGCCGCGGCCGCGGGCGCCGCAGCAGCGCCGCCTGCGCCGTCATCAAGATGGAAGATCACGTTGCCGACGGGGACGGTGTCCCCTTCAGCCGCGAGAATCTGGGAGATGGTGCCGGCCGCGGGGGCGGGCACTTCGACGGTGGCCTTGTCCGTCATCACTTCGACGACGGGCTGGTGTTCCGCGACGGTCGCGCCTTCGGCGACGAGCCACTGGACGATCTCACCTTCGGCGATGCCTTCGCCGATATCGGGCAGCTTGAACTCGATCATGGGGATGGTTGGGTGTGCTGGAGTGCTCGGGGGGAAGAGGTCGGAATCAGAGACTCCGCAATCAGAAGTCGTAAACGGCCTCGATCGCATCGAGCACTCGGCGATCGTCGGGGAGGTAGTGGTGTTCGAGCGTGTTGGGGAACGGCGTATCGAATCCGGTGACGCGCTTGACGGGCGCCTCCATGTACTCGATGCAGTTTTCGGCAATGAGAGCGCTGATCTCTGCGCCATAGCCACAGAAGCGCGGGGCCTCGTGCACGACGACGACGCGGCCCGTTTGCTTGGCGGCTTCGAGGACGCCCTCTTCGTCGAGGGGCATCAGCGTGCGCAGGTCCACCACGAGGCAGTCGATGTCGCGCTGCTCCTTGGCTTGGGCGGCGGCCTTCTCGACCACGGGCACCATGGCCCCGTAGCAGTAGATGGTCACGTCACGGCCTTCGCGAACCGTCCGCAGCGTCGACAGGTCCACCGTGTACTCGCCCTCAGGGACCTCGCCCTTGACCGCGCGGTAAAGGGCCTTCGGCTCCATGAAGAGTACGGGGTCGGGGTCCTGAATCGACGCAAGGAGCAGGCCCTTGGCGTCGTGGGGCGTGGACGGGATGACCACCTTGAGCCCCGCGGTGTGGGCGAAGTACGCCTCACCGGATTGGCTGTGGTACAGGCCGCCGCGGATACCACCGCCGTAGGGCGTGCGGATCACCATAGGCGCCGTGTACTGGCCGCCGGAGCGATACCGGAGCTTGGCGGCCTCGGAGACGATCTGGTCGAAGGCCGGGAAGATGAAGTCCTGGAACTGAATCTCGGCCACCGGGCGCAGGCCGTTCATGGCCATGCCGATGGCGGTTCCGATAATGCCGTCCTCGGAGAGGGGCGTATCGAAGCACCGCTCCTTGCCGAACTCCGTCGTGAGCCCCTCGGTCGCGAGGAACACGCCGCCCTTGGGGCCGACGTCCTCACCGAAACAGAGGATGGACTCGTCGCCGCGCATCGCGGTCTTCAGGCCGTCGTTGACGGCCTGGATCAGGGTCATGTTTGCCATGGAATACTGCGCTCTTGGGGGATCCGAGCGGGGATGTGCTTGGTTCGGAGGAGCGGCGATCAGAGGGGGAACTCGCCGCCACCGGCGGAGGCTTCGCCGCGGCGCTTCACGAGGTCGAACAGGAACTCGCCCTGGCGGCGGATGTGACCGGGAACTTCGGCGAACACGTCGCTGAAGATGGTCTCAAGGCCTGGCTTATCGGTCTTCTCGGCGATCTTGGCGGCGGAGTCGATCTCGGCGAGGGTTTCCTTGCGCATCGTGTCCTCCACCGTCTGGTTCCATAGGCCCTTCTTCTCAAGGAAGCGGCGGAAGCGCTCGACGGGGTCCTTCTTCTCCCACTCGTCGAAGAGCTCCTTCGGCACGTAGCGGCTGGGATCGTCCGATGTGGAGTGCCCGCCCATGCGGAAGGTCACGGCCTCGATGAGCGTCGGGCCTTCGCCCTTGCGAGCCCGCTCGGTGGCTTCCGAAACGGCCTGGCGCACGGCGAAGAGATCGTTGCCGTCGACGGTGGCGTGGGGCATGCCGTAGGCCTCGGCCTTCACGGCGTATCCGTCGGACGCGGTCTGCTCATCGGAAGGGCAGGAGATCGCGTAGCCGTTGTTCTGGCACAGGAAGACGACGGGCGCTTTCCAAACAGCGGCGAAGTTCATGCCGCTGTGGAACCCGAGGCTCGACGTGCCGCCGTCGCCGAAGCTGACGAGGTGCACCGTGTCCTCACCGCGCAGCTTCGATGCGTAGGCTGCCCCCACCGCGTGGGGCAGGTGCGTTCCGATGGGCGAGCTGATGCTGTAGAAGTGAATCGGCTCGGTGAACGAGAAGTGAACGGGCATCTGGCGCCCCTTCGCAGAGTCCTCCGCGTTGCCGAACATGTTGTGCATCATGTCGACCGGAGAGATGCCGTGGTAAAGGGCCATCCCGAAGTCACGGTAGCTCGGGAAGATCCAGTCGGTCTTGCGCATGGCGCTGGCGGCGCCGACCTGGGTGGCCTCGATCCCGCGGTTGGGAATGGAGAAGCCGATGCGGCCTGCTCGCTGGAGCTTGAGGCAGATCTCGTCGAAGGATCGAACGAGCAGCATCGTGCGGTAGCAATGCAGGAGCCCGTCGTCGGAAAGCCCGGCGTCGTAGCCCTTCTTGGTCGCCCCGTCGGGCCGGATCACGGTGAGCATGTCAGTCATGGTCGTGAGGAGGTTCGCGGAAGCGAATTAGCCGTCGGTGCGGGGAATGCCCGCTCCGAAGCCGCTGGATGGGATGTTCGTGGTGGCCGGGATCCCGGTGGCGGGCTGAAACTTGGCGGGCTGAGAGTGCGTGGCGGCCGACGTGCCGGCCTGGGCTCGGCGGCCCCGGATGAGGCGCGTGGCAAAGAACTCGCCGGCCTTGTAGCTCGAACGCACAAGTGGTCCGGAAGCGACATACATGAAGCCGAGGGCCCGGGCCTCCACCTCGAGTTCCTTGAAGCGCTCCGGCGTCACGTACTCGCGCACGGGCGCATGGTTCGCCGTCGGGCGCAGGTACTGGCCCAGGGTGAGGAAGTCGACACCCGCGTCGCGCAGGAGCCCGATGGCTTCGAACAGCTCCTCCTGGGTTTCCCCAAGGCCGACCATCAAGGAAGACTTGGTGAACGCCTCGGGGTGTAGAACCTTCGCTTGGCGCAGCACTTCAAGGGAGCGATCGTAGCTGCACCTTGGGTCGCGGATCTTGCGCTGCAGGCGCGGCACGACCTCGACGTTGTGGGCGAGCACGTCAGGCTTCGACGCCATCAGTGTTTCCAGGTTGGCGTCGACGTAATCAGGAATCAGGACCTCGACGATCGTCTCCGGTGCGTGGTGGCGGATGGAACGCACACAGTCCGCGTAGTGCCCCGAGCCACCGTCGGCCAAATCGTCCCGGTCAACGCTCGTGACCACGACGTAGTCGAGGGACATGGCACCGATCGCTTTGCCCACGTGCTCTGGCTCGTCCGGATCCGGCGGAGCCGCCCGGTCGACGGTCTTCACCGCGCAGAACCGGCAGCGTCGCGTGCATTCGTCCCCGAGCACCATGATGGTCATGGTCGCGTGGTCCCCTTTCCAGCACTCGCCGATGTTGGGGCAGCGCGCCTCCTCACAGACCGTATTGAGCTTCAGGTCCTTGGTCAGGCTCTTCAGCTTCTTGTATCCGTCCCCACCGGGCAGCGGCACCTTCAGCCAAGGCGGCTTGGGGCCACGGGTCGGCTTGCTGGCCGCAGCCGCGCCCTGGGCTGCAACGGGGGCCACGACCGGGGTGGCCGAGGTGCTTGAAGTGGGGTCGAGTGGGGTCATCTGAGACGGAGAAATGGCGCAAGAATCTAACAGAATGGGTCCTCGGACGCTTCGACCGTCCCCTGACCCTTTGACGGGGTGGAAATAGGCCACACGGCGGTCCGCAGGACCCCCATGCACATCACTTCCGCGCTTTCGCTCGCCGTGCTCCTGGCGACGCAACCACTTGCAGGGACGTCGCCCAAGCACCTGGCGCAGGAGGTTGGCGGCTCCCCGGGGGTGAAAGTAGGCCCTGAATGGGCCGTGCTGCCCCTTAGGGGGGGGCGGCTGGAGCAAATGAAGGGGACCCGAGTCCTCTATTTAAAGGGGTCGATCGAAGACAGGGGATTCGCGGAGGGGTACCTCCTAGGGGCCGAGATCGTCGAGTGCTTCGAGGAATTCGCCCTGGGGCACGTCGTAGGGGGGCGCCCATGGCTCTGGGATTCAGCCATGAGGCGGGGCATTCGGTCGAAGTTCCGGTTCGATGACGAGACCCGGCGCTGGGCGGCAGCGGTGGTGGTCGGCATGGAGCGGGCCAACGGGGGCGGGGTCGAGCTAGGGCCCCTGGGCCGGGATATGGACTCCGAGGACATCCTGGCCTGCACTGCGATCCCGGACCTGGCGGGTTTCCTGTGCTCGTCGGTCGCAGCCTGGGGCGAGGCCACGGGTACCGGGGAGGTCATTGTCGCGCGGAATCTCGACTACCCCTCGACCCCCGCGATCGAGCGGCATTCCCTGGTCGAAGTCCACGCCCCCCTCCAGACGGACGACGGGAAGACCCGAGCCGGCTGGATCGGAATCGGCTGGCCCGGATCTGCTGGCTGCCTGACAGGACTCTCCGATCGGGGCGTGTTCGTGGCGATCCACGACGTGGACGTCTACGGAAAGAAGCCCCCGGGCAAGGCAACCCCGCGGGCCATGGCCCTCCAGGAGCTGGTGGAGACCCTGGATCCGTCCCCCACTCTTCCCGAAGAGGCCGCGCAGGCCCTGAGGGAGCACCGCTTTGTCATGGGCGGCAACTGCATGCTCGCATGGCAAAGCCATGGGGATGACGCAGAGGACCCGTCCAAGGGCGCCGTTGTCTTGGAGATGGGGATTGATCTGGCCCGTGACCAAGGCACGACCCTGCGATCGCCCAAGGAGGGCGAGTCATTCATCACGTGCAGTAACCACTTTCGCCTGCGCGCCAAGGACGACCTGGACTGCGACCGGTTCCAGACGCTCTATGAGGGAGCAGGCGCCGAGCCGCTGTCGGAAAAGCGGGCGTGGAAGCTGATTGATGACGCCGGCATGTCGATCACCCTCTATCGCTGCGTTGCTCTGCTCGGGGAAGGGCGCATCGGAATCCAGCGCCACACCGAAAAGGGCTGGCAACGGGTCGAGTCGTTTGCGCCGTGGCCGTAGCGATCACTTGCGCGTACGGCGCTCGATGAGGGTCCGAACCACGGGCGGAAGCTCCTCGGCCTCGACCTTGCCGTCCCCATCCAGGTCCCACCGGGCCCCATAGGCGTCGGGAATCGCTTCGGTACCGTTGAGGCGCACGAGGGCTTCCACTCGGGCGACTTCGTCGGCCTCGACCACCGTGGATCGATCCTGATCGGCCTGGAAGAAGAGCCGCGGATGGCTCTTCATCTCCCGCCTCGTGAGCTCACCGTCACCGTCTTTGTCGAAGGTCTCAAGTAGCCGCGCCGCGGTGATGGACGTGGGCACGTCATACATGCGGTACATGCGCCGCGTCGGCCATTCGGGCTGGGGGGGCATGTAACCGCGCTCGGAGCGGGTGGCCTCCAACAGGGGTCCCAGTTGGCACTCCCCGTCGCCGTTCGGATCGAGGGGCGTCCAGTCCTCATCGCGCAATCGGAAGTCGCGCATGTTCACGGTTCCGCCTTTGCCCTTCGTCACGTGGGCATAGGCCTTCGTGCGTGACGCTTCACCAAGGCGCAGCGTGCGCAGATCCCCAGGGGCGCGGGAAAGCTCGTGCACGTCGAGCCGCCCGCTGCCGTCGAGGTCGAGGGCTGCGAAGACCGCGGCTTTCGCCTCCTTCCGATTGAGCCGGCCGTCGCGGTTCTTGTCGTAGACGTGGGGATCGAGCCCATCGAGGAGCCGCGCAAGATCCCCATCCGGCGCCACGCGCGTTCCTGGCCCCTCGGGGATGACCACCTCGAGCTCCTGAACCACCGTCTTGCCCGCGGTTTCCGCGTACTTCGCCATCTCCGCAAGGGACACACGGCCATCGCCGTCTTCGTCCAGGGAGGATCCGCCGCCCGCAGCGATTTCTTTGCCCACGAGGAGGCCGCTGCCGTCCTTGTCCGCACGGGCGAAAAGCGCACGCGCCGAAGATCCGGCGGCGCTGGACTCTTGGTCGTAGAAGTCCACGGTGCCTAGATCCTCCGGATCGACGGACAGCACCTTGTCGATCTCCCCCCGCATGAGCCAGCGAGACTTCGGGTGGCTGACGTCCTTGAGACGGCGGCCGTCCGCGTCGAGCATGGCGTCCAAGGGGAATGCCTCAGCGGCGAAGACATAGGCCCCGAAGATCCCGGAGATGGTCCCGAGGGCGGCCACCTCGGACGAGTTCGCCACGTCGGCCAAGAGAACGCCGCCTTGACCCGGCGCGAAGATCAAAGGGGCCAGGAACGGCGCGTTGTACCAGGCGCCGAACTGGACCATCTCAGACGCCCCCCCGAGGCGCGTGATGCTCACCTGGGCTTGCCGTTCCGGATTGGAGACGTCAACGATGCGGAGGTAAGTCACACGGTTCCCACCCCCTTCGCCGCGCTCCTCGGCGAAGTACATGAGATCGCGCTCGACGGTTTTGACACCGCCCTGGGGTGAAGCAAGATCCACGTGACTGCGGATCACGACGCCGGTGTAGGTCGAATCCTCGCGGCGCGCCGTGGCGCTCGTGCGTTTCTCGGTCACGGGTTCCACGAGCTTGAGGAACCGTGGCTCGGTCGCGTCCACCAGGACGGGCCCAGCCTCTTCGTCACAGACGGCGATCAGGCGCCGCGTGGGCGTGCGACGCTTGGAAGGCTTGCCGTCCTTCCTGACCGTTGGGCGGCTGTACTGAAAGAGCACGTCGAGGTCGATGGCCGACGTGCCTTCAAGCTCGAGCCCACCCACGACTTTCGGCTTCACGGGGAGACGGATATCGACGACGACGAGCCCCCCAGGACCGTCGGCCACGTACGCGTAGGGCCAGCGAACTTCCACCTCGTGGGCGTCGATCATCGGCACCGTCGCCACGCGGCGGAGTTCCGATGGATCGGACACGTCGAAGACCTTGAGGCCTCCCACGCCGTCTGCGAGGTAGAGGTAGCTACCCGCCAGGGCCATCCCCCGGGGCGACACGGTCATGTGAAAGTCGAGGCGCTTCGGCGCCCGGGGATCGCGCACATCAATGGCGTGCAGACCGCGCCGGCCCTCGGTCGCAAACAGGACCTGGGCGTGGGCGTGCAAGGGGTCCCCTTGCACCTCGAGGTCGATGACGTCCGGGAGTACAAACTTGTTGAGCGGTGCGCTGACCTGGGGCTTCTCGCGATCGAACGCGAGGATCTCGATACCGCGCCGGTCCGCAACGAAAGCGAGTTGGCGGCCGAGCTGGAAGTTCGCCGATCCCATCCCCCACGTCTCAGAAGCCCGGTGGCATTCCACGCACGTGCGGGCCGTGGGCCGTGTGGAGTGAAGCTGGTGATGGATCATCGTCATCCCCGACAGCCCGTTCGCGGTCACGGGTAGCTCCTGATCCAGGATCCTCGTTCCGTCCTCGGCGTCCACCGTGCCCATGGTGGAGAAACCCGTGAGGTAAGGCGCGATGTGCCCCTTCTCGTCGTAGCCCGCGTAGAAGCTCTTCCACGTCGTGAAGACCTTTTCCTGGGTCGTCACGCGCCCCTTCGTGCGCTCCCCCGTGAGGAGGTCGAGCTGGGTCAGGGCCTCGTTGCGGTAGAAGTGAAAGCCCAGAAAATTGACGTTCCAGCCCCCGTGGCACGTGTAGCAGGCGACGTCCCCGTGGGCGCCCGTCATGGCGAGCGCCGCCTTCTCGTTGTAGTCGCCATGGCCGGGGGACAGCACGTCCACGGCCTGCTTGATGCGGTGCTCCGCCCCGGTCACTTTGCTGCGCATCCAGACCGAGCCGTCTCGCTCGAAGAGGTGTTTGAGCGTGGCCCCGGTCTCGGTCTTGAAGTCGGTGCGCTTCTCGAACGTCCCGTGGCAGGCCTGGCACGTGATCTCCGTGGCCTCTTCCATCTTCGAGACGAGCCGCCCGTCCCCCATCACTCCCCCGAGGGTGTGGCAGTCCACGCAATGCATGCCGCTGGCGTGATGGACGTCGGGGGGCGTGACCGCGGGGTCGTTGATGAAAAACGCGCGATGCAGGAGGGCGTCGGTCGTGCCGTCAATCTCGGGCCCGCCGGGGGCGCCGGGGGGGAGCTGCGAGAGGCCGCGAAAGTGCAGACCAATCGAGGCATCGCCGAAGTGGCACGTTGTGCAAGTTTCCGTCGGCGGTGACGTGACCATCGTGTGCGTGCGTGGATGGCCTGGCTCGACGCGGTTCGCGGAGCGGTCTCGCGACTGGGAGAGACCGTCGCTGCGGTAGGGCACGTGACACGCAGCGCAGCCGCCGCCACGATACTCACCGTCGAATCCGAGGCGCCCGCGCACGGCGCGCCCCTCACTCCAGAGGTGGCACTGCATGCACTCCTTCCGAACGAGGTCAGGGAAGTGTGTGCCCAGGTCGAGGGGGTCGTCCCCCGAATCGATGCGCGGTGGCTGCACGAGGCGCGGGACCGTGTGCCCGTCTTCCCCTTTGGGCGCCGCCACCGGAAAGACCGAATAGCGCGAGTCCTTCTCCGGCTGGAGACCGCTCTCGAAGAAGCCGTCGGACAAGTGTCCGGCGGTCGTCCCGTGCAGGGAGAGCATCAGGTGGTCGACCAAGTCCCCGTGGCAGTCGCCACAAACGCGCTGGGCCACGCGCAGGTCCATGGGGTTCACGAACCTGACGTAGGCAAGATCATCCTTGAGGGGCGCCACTCGCTCGTCACTTGAGCGGAGACGCTTCGAGGCCACATGGGCGTCGTCTTCGGAATCGGCTGCCCCATCTCCCCCATGGCAGTCGGTGCAAGACAGCGGGAAGCCGGGATGCATTTCCTCAATGCCTTTGTGACATTGGATGCAACCCTCATCCGTTCGGGACGGGGCATGGACGCCCGCGGCCAACGCGGGAGCCTCCAATGAACGGAGCACCGGCGCCGGGCGACCGAGGGCGCCCAGCCCCAGGGACACGCTGAGGAGCAGGCCAGAAAGGACCGCGGGAGAACGGAAGATCACGTGGGAACCTGGGTCAGGCGAAGGCGCCCTTGAGGATCGACCCTTTGGAGTGCTTGGCTTTCGCGCCGAAGAGACTCGCGATCGTCGGCGTCACGTCGATGGTGCGTTGATCGTCTTTGATCACGCGGCCCTTTCGAAAGTCGGGGCCCCAGAGCACGCCGTGGACAAAACGTAGATCGTCGGAGCCGTCCCCGTGATCCAGCCCGCGGCGGGCGTTGAGGTCCGCATCGCGGCCAAATTCAGGAAGGGCGATCACGGCTGTGGAATCCCGCAGCGTCTCGTCCCCTCGGATCGCGTCGAGTAGCTCGCCGATGGCCGCGTCGTTGCGCCGAACGACCTCCGAGTACCCGTTGAAGGAACCGTGGGCCACGTCTGCGTCTTGGAGCACGACGCCAATGAGCTTGGGCTTGAACACAGACAAGAGATTGCGCGCGAGACGCAGGGCCTTGGCGTCGCCAGAACCTGCCCCGCGCAGCTCGGTGACTCCCTTGCCAAGCTCCGAGAGGATGTACTTCTCGACGCGCGCCCTGGCCTCAGCTTCCTTGAGCGCGGCCTTCGACGTGCGCCCCGACCCAGAGCCGAGAATACGACGGAGGTCGGCGACTTGCTTCGCTTGGGCCTCGTCCAGGGGCCGCGGCACGCCGAAGCGCTTGACCGTGGACTTGAACTCTTCGTTGAAGATGCCGTCGCCGTCGAGGGTTGTCGCTCCGAACTTCGAGCCGTAGTCCGGGTGCAGTCCGTAGGCGTAGTTCACCTGCTGAGCGCCGCCGGCCGTGGTGACCCAGACGTCGCTCGCCGAGAGCCCAAGATCCTTGCGCACATACTCGAAGAGGGTGGGGTCGGGGCCGCGGCTGTTGTCCCGGATCCCGCGAGCCTCCGAGATCCCCGTGACGATGGACATGGACGCACCGAAGTGACCAAGGTTCGCGGTGCGCAGTCGCGTATAGAGCGTTCCCTCGCGCGCCATGCGCACCAGTCCCGGGATCTGGTTGGGTGATCCGAAGGTCTCGCGGCTGCGGACGCCACCCGCCATCACGATCAGAACGACACGCTCAGTCTTCAGCCCAGGCCGGAGGGGAGCAAACGCATGGCCCAAGGGATGGACCATCCCGGCGGCGCCGGCGAGGGCTGCGCCGCGGAGAACGTCCCTGCGGGAAAAGGGGGGCGTGGGGTTCATGAGTGTTGTCCTCTTCAGAAGGGATGGTGCGAGTCTTGTTCAGGCGGCGATGTGGGAGCATCGCTGTGGTGGGATGGGGGTCCCAAGGGGTCCATTACGGGTTGTCGTACTCGGAGCTCGTCATGAGCGTGTACAGCACCGTTTCCGGGCCCGTGTCGCCGGCCTTGGCGGCCGCGATGAAAGCTGTTCGTTCCTGTGGGCTGGGCGCTCGTCCCAAGAGGCGCGCGAAGAGCCCGTCGACCCAATTCCCGACGGCCTTGAGCTCCGACAAGGCCGGCGCGCGGGTCCCCTCGGAGCTGAGCAGCATGCGGACGATGGCGGAGCGCAGGGGAGCGGGATCCCCAAGGCCGTCGAGGGCACTGCGCAAGGCCTCCACGTCCCCGCTCGACGGGAGCTTTCCGGAAAGATCCAGGAAAACCATACGCACCCAAACGTGGTTCTCCACGGGCGCTCCCTCTTCAACGCGCGCCGCGTACGGCTCTGAGTGGAGCCACTCCTCAAAGAGCTCGAAGAAAAGCTCCGGGGACTCATGGAGTTTGCGGGTCAGCTTGCCGCGGGCCTTCCTCGGAAGGGCCGCCCGGCAGAGACGCAGGTGCTCGCGCTCCAGAAGATGACGGGCGGCGTCCTTGTGGCGCACGGCGATCCGCACGACGTCTGATTGGTTGTTGGCCATGGACCCGAGGAAGAGCCCCGGGCTGCCGTCGTAGGCCGTCTTGCCAAGCTCAAGCTCCCTCGTCGCACGCTGGACTTCGATGCCGCAGAACTGCTCCATCACCACCGTCACGAAAGTGTCGGCCCCGGGGTTCCGTTGATCAAAACTCGAGGAGAGCCCGATGCGGTGCAACGCGTAGCGCGCCGTGATGGTCCGATCGGCCAGGAGCGCTGGGATCTCGTCCAGGGACGTCTTCACCGGCCGGAATTGGTCGATGAGCATGAAGTAATAGAGCTGCTCCCGGAGCCAGTGGGCCCAACACTCCTCGGTCTGCAGCACGGCCGTGATGAATTCCTTGCGCTGCCTGCCGAGCCATTCGGCCCGCTCCTTGGGGAGGGGGGGCCGCCCCATCAAGTCAATGCAGAGGGCCCGCAGCCAGGCGTCGGTCAACGGGGCGGCTGGTTCAGGCTCGTCGTCTGCCCCCCCACTCACCCGCAGGATGGGGCCATTGGCGCGCGGCCGTTGTTCCAGGGCCCCGATCCCTTGGGGCTTCAGGGAGCGTTCTCCCCGTGGCGCAAAGGCCCGGGTCGGTCGGATGGAAGGAGGATCAGTCTTCATGGCGAGGACGCGAGGGCGGCACGGGGAGCTGCCCCAATCTAACCCATCGGGTGCGATTCTCCTTGGCCGCCGTCCCAAGTCGGGCCTTTCCCGGCCTACCCCCGATGGCGGGATAGGTTTCGTTGGACGCGTGCCGTCCACCCTGGTCTCGCCACCGCACCGCACATGAAACGCCGCCCTGCCCATTCCTCCCTGCCTTCGACGGTCACAGGAATCGATTCCAGCTCCGAATCTGGAAACGCTCTCGTTACAGCCCTCGTCCTCCTGACCCTGGTTTCTACCGGCACGGCCGCCCTCCTGGGCACCGCTGTCAACGCCTCCGAGGGCACCCGCGTGCGCACGGAACGGTTCGACGTGCGACGCTCTGCCTCCAGCGTCAACAAGATCGCGGCCCGCTCGATCTGGAGCAGCTACCGCAACAGCCTAGGGGGCCGCGATACCAGCGTCGCTGGACTGCGCGACTACCTCGAGCGCAATGGGCTCCCGACCCAGAACGGAGCCACGCCAGCTCGCTCCGAATGGGTGGACCGGATCGGGCTCAGCACCAGTCCTGAGGGCGACCGCGTCCTCGGTGACACCGTCATCGATTCGGTGTTGATTCACCGCGTGGACGAGCCACGCCAGACGCGGCTCGTGGTCACGACTATCACCCGGGAGCGCTCGGGCTATTCAGGCGCTACGACCGGCATCAACGACGCCGTCACGGACATATTCAGTCTCGAAGCAGCCCGCTGGGATGGACTCGACTTCGCGCTGCTGGCCAACAACATCAACTGCATCATGTGCCACACATCGGTGGACGACGCCCGACGCGTCTTCACCGGAGATGGCATCGCACGCGGCGGCGAGTACAACCGGGCCCGCGTGGGCTCCATCGAGAGCTTCCAGTTCCGGGAAGACCCCGATTCCTCCATCGCAGGCACCCTGTACCTCGGTGGACCCGCCATCGACCAGCACGGGGCCCCCATCACTGACTGGAGTTCCTTCAACCTCCTCGGGGCCGACCTGGACGGCACCGGCCGCATCCAGGAGGACCTTCTTGGAGAGCCAATCCTGGACCCCATGTCCCCCGTGGACCCGACCACACCGACCCCCTACGGCAACCTCTACACGAACTACCTCGACGGCTCGGCCCAGATTGACGGCACGATGCCCGACACGTTCCCACTGCCCTTCCGCGACGACGGTGGGTTCGACCTCACCACCGGCGAGCTGACCGAGGGCGGCGCCGGCAACCGACGGGTGGACCCCAACGAGTTTGCGGCAACCACGGAGTCCTTCCGCGGCACGATCAGCGGC
Organism: uncultured bacterium; assembly: GCA_913058555.1. Taxonomy (GTDB): domain Bacteria; phylum Planctomycetota; class UBA1135; order UBA1135; genus Saltatorellus. The sequence goes on along the minus strand of CAJXRJ010000013.1, from coordinate 13,298 downwards.
GGCTCCATCGGCGTCGCTCTCCCTGGGGAACGCGTGTCTTCGGCGGCCTCGGCCCGCGCCCTGGCCGACGGCAATCGGACTTCACTTCAAACCGTAACGCAGGGCAACGTCGTACTGACCGGTTCCGACATTGAACCGATCCGCATCGATGGCGACGTCGCAATTGACGGCGACCTGATCATCTCCGGCCCCATCGAAGGCTCCGGCTCCCTCTGGGTCAAAGGCAACATCTACGTGCGCGGCGATCTCCAATACGCCGACGCCGTCGCAGGCAGCGAACGCCAGTTCGGCCTGGGGAGGAACGGTGGCCTCAACGCCCTCGGCCTGACGGCGGGCGGCAACATCGTCATGGGCGATCCTTTCCGCCCCCAGTGGGGCGAAGGCGCCTCGGTGGACGGCTCCCAGGGGGGCCCCTGGAACTTCACGGTGGAGCAAACCGCGATCTTCAACCGCGGGGAATGGGTCAAAACCCAGCCGACACTGCCCGGCAAGCCGGAGCGCGTCCAAGTGGGAACCCGTACCCAGCGTGACGAACTCTTCGACACCGTCACCGAAACCGTCAGCGTGCCCATCACGGAGCGGCGCGACACGGGCCGCACCAGGACCGTCCCTGTGTACGAGCGCATCCAAACCGGCACCCGAGAAGAGCCGGTCTACGCGACGATCACGATTCCATCCACCCGCCCCGCCCCCTACGACAACGCCACTACCGAACGGGTCCAAACGGGCACCCGTGAAGTCCCGGTGTTCGAGCGAGTACAGACCGGTACCCGAGAGGTCCCGGTGATGGAAACGGTCACCATTGGGTACCGCGACGAGCTGAGGACCCGGCACGTCTCGTTCTCACCGCCCAGGTACAACGAGTACGAAGTCGCGGTCTACGAGGTCCAACGCCCCCAGCACATCAACCCGAACTACAAGGGCCCGAACTACACGTCGCGCTACTACGCCTTCGGGGAAGGCGACGTCGTCCCGATCCAGAACAAGAAGGGCTACTTCGACCCGGCCACGGGCCTCTGGATGGCCGAGGAGCGCGTCGACGGATGGGACATGTCGGAGCTCACGCTCGCTGACCCCTCCGACAGCTCCGACCCAGTGCTCTTCCCGGCGACGGGAAACCCGGCCGTCATCGCGACCCTTGAGCCCACGGGCGACTGGATGGACAGTGACGCCCTCAAGGGTCTGATCGAAGACACACTGACCGCCCGCGACGCGGACGAGCCCTTCACGGTCGACGCAACGCTCTACAGCGCCAACAGCATCTTTGGCCTTGTCCCGAACAGTCGATCGGAGGGCACGAACGGGGCCATCCGCATCGAAGGTTCGGTCCTCTCGGCCGACATCGGCCTCCTGGGCCCCGGGGGCACGGAGATCCTCTACGACCCCCGCAGCCAGGCGGTGCTCGACATCCGCGACGAACGACGCATCGAGCTGACCCTCCTCGGCGCCGTGCCGACCGCGCGCCCCTAGGAAAGCGACAGAGCGCCCATCGAGCCGACGGCCCGCGGGTCCCACATGGGGACGCGCGGGCCGTCTCCATTTGGCTCCCAGGGAACGCTCTTCTCAGAACAGCTGGAAGGCGTCCAGTCAAGGTGCGCCGCCTCCCGATCTCCGAGAGCTGCCTCTCCCTTCCGACGCCCAAGACCTCCTCGCATGCCGAACCCAATCCCGCCCCCCATGCGCTCACGTTCCGGGAACGCGATGCTCTCCTCGCTGCTCATGCTGTCGGTGGTCGCCGCGCTGCTTGCGGGACTCCTGGAGACATCCCTCGACACGTCCACGAGCGCCATTCGGCGGGTCGATCGATTTGGTAGCAAGCGAACGGCCTCCAGCGTGAACCGGCTGGCCGCGCAGAGCTTCTGGTCGGGCTACGAAGCAACCCTTCCCGAAGGGCGCGATCCGCGGGTCTCTGAACTGCGAGCCTACCTCACCGCTCGGGGCATCACCGACCAAGCCACTGCCGCCACGATCGTCCCCATGGAGGTGTCGGACCAACTCGGCCTCGCCCAGGACACCCTGGGGCGATGGGTCCTGGGCACCAGCGTGGTCGACTCTGTTCGGGTTCACCGTGAGGACCAAGCTCGCGCGACGCTGCTCTACGTAACGAGCACCGCCATCGCCCAAGTCGGGGGCGATGAGATCACCCAGACGCTGACGGATGTCTTCTCCATGACAGCACCGGAGTGGGAGGGCCTGGACTTCACTCTGCTCGCGAACAACATCAACTGCATCATGTGCCACACGAAGGTGGACGATGCCCGGCGCGTGTACGGATCCGGAGACCTAGCAGACTACGACGGAGCCATCAGGGCGCGGATCGGCTCCATCGAGAGCTTTCAAATCCGCCACGACCCTGACTCGACCATCGCCGGCACGCTGTACCTCGGCGGAGAGGCCATCGATGACGACGGGGAAGCGATCGCGGACTGGAGTTCCTACTCGCTGCGTGCCGCCGAGATGAACGAACAGGGCAGCGTCGCAGAGGACCCCTTCGGGCTCCTCAACATGGTCAACCTCGACCCCGGCGATCCGAGCGCCCCGGTGCCCTTTCAGAATCTCTACACGAACTACCTCGACGACGACGAGCCAGTGGACGGCGCCATGCCGGACACCTTCCCACTGCCCTTTCTCGACGACGGCGGCATCGACCCCATCACCCTTGCCCAGGACCTGACAGGCGAGGGCAACCGGGTCATCGACGACCTCGAATTCGCGACGACCACCGATAACTTCACGGGTTCGATCAGCGGAGGTGCCATCGGGCTGTCGCCCCTCGGAAGCGTCGTGACCACCCGCGTCACCGCCGATGGCCTCGCGCTGGGCACCGAATCCAGCCTTGGCGGGGTCACGGCGGGCAATGTGATCCTCACCGGCACGCCGGGCGCTCCAATCGAAATCGACGGCCGCGTGGCAATCGACGGCGACCTGATCATCTCCGGGCCCATCGTCGGGGAAGGCTCCCTTTGGGTCCGCGGCAACATCTACGTGCGCGGCGACCTGGAGTACGCAGACGCCATCGTCTCTGGAGAACGTCAGTTCGGTCGCGCCAGCGACGGACGGGCCAATGCCCTCGGCCTGACCGCGGGAGGGAACGTCGTCATGGGCGACATCTATCGCCCTAGCTGGGGAGCAGGCGCTGCCGTCGATGGAACCTCTAGCGGCTCATGGAACTTCACCCTCGAGCAGGCCGCGATCTTCAACCGCCGCGAGTGGGTCAAGACCCAGCCGCAGCTTCCGGGCAAAGCGGTCTACACCGCCACCGGGACAGAGATCACCCAGCGGCAGTTGTACCAGAGGGTCGAGAGCTCCCACATGGAGGACGTAGGCGAGTGGCAAGACACGGGCACGACGCGGACCGTCCCGATCATGGAGAACGTGCAGACCGGCACTCGGGAAGAGCCGATCTACGAGACGATCACGATCCCGGCCACGAAGCCGCCCCCCTACGGTCAGGACACGACACAGGTCGTCGACACGGGCCGTACCCGCGAAGTGCCGGTCTACGAGTGGCAGCAGGTCGGCACCCGTGAGGAGCCCATCAGGGAATGGGTGATCACGGGGCAGCGAGAGGTCACGACCTCGAACTGGGCCCCCTACAGCCCGGCGCGCTACGAGGAGGTCGAAAGGACGATCTACGAGTGGGTGACGCCGATGTACGACAACCCCGACTACTCGGGCGACAACTACGTGGCTCGCTACTACGGATTTGGCGAGGGCGATCCCGTCCCCATTCCCGATGGGGACGGCTACTTCGATCCCAGCAAGGACCATTGGGTCGCCCCTGAACGCGTCGAAGGGTGGAGTTCAGATGGCATCTCCCTCGCGGATCCAAGCGATCCGAACGACCCGTTCCTCAAACCCGCAGGGCGGCCCGCCCCCGTCATCGCGACCCTGGAGCCCACGGCCTCGTGGATTGACGAAGCGCTCTTGCGTGAATTGATCACCAACAACTTGACCACCCGTGACGCCACGGAGGCCTTCAAGGTCGACGCGACGGTCTACAGCGCGAACAGCATCTTCGGCGTGGTCCCCAACAGCCCCGCTGAAGGCACCAACGGCAAACTGCGCGTCCAGGGCGCACTCCTGGCGGCCGACATCGGGCTTCTGGGCCCCAATGGAACGGAGATCAACTACGACCCGCGGGGCCGGGAAGTGCTGGAGATCCTCGACGAGAGCAAGCTCGCCCTGCGCCTCATCGGAACACTCCCGGCGCCCCTGCAGTAAGGGCTGGGCCAGTGGCCTGGACATCGAGTGTCGCCCCGGACCAGGGCAGAGGCGTGCGGCTACGACCGCGCGCCTCGCCCACTCACCGCTGGCCCACGCCTCCACTCAGTCGAACAGGTCCCTGGGCGCAAGGCCCCTCTGAATCAGGTCCGCGCGATCCCCTGGCTTAAGCTTGGCCCATAGCTGCGCGGCCCATGGCCCCTTCGAGAGGCGATGGCCCCAGCCTGCGGCCCCTGGCTTCCAAAGGCCGTCCTCAAACGTCCGCAGGAGCAGATCCCGGCCAGCGCCGTCGCTACGCCTTGCCAGGGCCCCGGCAAGTCGAAGCCGGATTTCTTCCCGTTCGCCCGCCGCGACCGCCCCGCTGCGGACCGTGTCCAAGAGGCGCGTGAACTCAGTCCGGAACCGCTCCTCGTCCATCCAGTTCGGGTTCATGATGGCCCGCGACTGCATCCCCACGGAATCACTCTGAAGGACCTCATCGAGGATTCCGTCGTAACCGGGGGGCCTGTGAACGCCAAGCAGCCCGACCATCGAGTCGAGGGCATACTCAGGCAGCACCATCGCACCCCCGAGGTGGTCACCCACGACCCAAACAGACTGATCGCTGGGCACAAGCGCGAGCCGGATCCAGGCGTTCCCGAGGACCGTTGCCCGCATGGGCCCGCCAGGCACAATCCCACAACCCTCCGCCAAGATCGCCTCGGTCGGACCCGCCAGGGTCGCAGCTACGGCAGCGACATGGAGCGGGCCACCGGACATGACGAGGAGGTTCCCCAGTTCGCCAATCAGCGCCACGCGAAGGCTCTTCGCACGGTCCTTGAGAGTGGATAGCTCAGCCTGCTCTGCGGCCAACAGTGGACGCTCTAGGGCGATGGCCTCCAGCTCCTTCATGCGCGCCGCCCCTGGGACCTCGTCTGTCCCGGAGGTCATTCGCGTGAGTTCGTCCAGGTAGGCAGCGTTGAAGACCTCGAAGGACGCGCTACGTGCCAAGGCACGCCAATACAAGATGCGCTCATCCATGGACCCATTCCGGAGCGCCGCATCCGCCGACTCAAGGGTGCCACGTTCGCGCAGGATGCGGTCCAGCATCACGCTGGACCAGGCCCCCAGGCGTGGGAGGGATGCCCGCCGGCATTCGGCGGCGCGGACAGGTGGATCGGCTGCCCAATGGGAGGCGAGTTCACGCCGGACGCCCTGCACGAACGACTGGTGGCCGTCGGTGAATCCAATCACTCCCCGATGTGGATCAAACGGCCGGGCAACGCCCCTGGCGGGCTGCTGGTCGGTGGGAATGAGAGGTGGGTTCAGCACACGCAGGCACATCCACGTGAGCGCGTCTGATTGGGTCCCAAGGGACAGAACTTCTTGGATGAAGATCTCCCTCGCCCCCTCGTCCTCATGTTCCCAAAACTCATCGAGCTGTAGCACGCCCCAAGCGACATAGCAGAAGGAACCGTTACCAAGAACCGCAAATCGCTGCTGGGCAACGCTGCGCTTGTGGAGCTGGGCCGCTTCCGCGCTGCCCTCGATGGGCGGAGCCATCAAACAGTCCTCAGCGAGAAGCGCCAGCACGTGACCCGGCTGGAGTTCCGGATCGGATGCGAAGGCCGCCCGGGCGGCCTTGTAACCGAGGTGATAGCGCGTGCATTCGAGGAGCTCGTCGAGGGACGGCGGCATCCCCGGGAAGTGGAACCCCCGAACGCCCGGGTAGATTGCGCTGCGCCTGAAGCCGCCCGCGGGCATCACGGCGCCCGCCGCGACCGGAGCCTCCCCGTGCTCCAGGAAACGCACGATCGGGTGATCCGGTCCCGCGTCGCGCGACAGAGCCCCCATGTTGAGCGCTCCATTGGGCTTGTACAGGCCAAGCTCGATGCAGTGCCAGTCGAAGCGATGCACCAGTGAAACGGCGTCGATCAAAGAAGTTCGGACGCCGAGGGCCTTGGCCGCGGCATTCCTGGTGGGCACGGAGCGTCGTTCCTGGGTTCGCGCCGGATCGCCCTGGGCTAGGTCCGGTCCAATGCCGTGGATCAGAGGGGTGAAGAATGGGGCCCGGAGAGGCCCCCGTGCGGTGCAAGGGGACGCACCCAGAAGGGGCACGGCGAGAGCAATGACAAGGGCGCTCAGCATGGGGTGATGGGCTTGGGTGAATGCTGGGGTCGAGGGCCACGGCGCGGCGTTTCTACGGTTACGCACGGGCGCGGGCCCCCACCGGGGAGGCGGAAGGGAACCAGAAAGAGAGCAGGGCGCCCGGCCGCCTGGAGGCGGGGTCCGGACGCCCTCGGATGGCCTCACTCGATCGTTCTGGCGCACGGCCCCACGACGCGGTAGCTCACGCGGGATCCCCCTTGATGGGTGGACTCAATCACGCAGTCCGCGCTGCCGAAGAGCCAATAGCAGCCGCTGGTATCACAGCCACGCATCTCGATGATGATGGGCTCTTGGATGGCCACAACGTTGAGCGAACCGTCGGGCGCAGCCGTGTAGAACCCAGGTGTCACGATGGTGTGGAGGTAACAATCCGGCACGATGCCGCCGTTGTTGCCCGGCGCGCTCCCGCCAAGCGTCATCCCCGGGACGGAGATGTATTTGAGACCATCGCATGTGCACTGGGCAGGGAAGTGGGCCTGTACGTTGGCGTCGGTGAAGTCCCCGAGCTTCCAACAGAGGTGGACCTCTGCACTCGGATCGTCCAACGGTTCGACGGCCCCGAAGGCCTGGGAAGTGGCGACAATGAGTAGCGTGATCGAGGCGAGTAGCGTCTTCAATGGAGTCCTCCTCTGGACGGGTTGCTGCGCGGGGGTCGACCAGCACCGCCATGGGTACCGCAGTTGCCACCGCGCTCAACAGGACGACTGACGGCACCATCGGTGGTTGCAGCCCACGCGCCATTTCACGCCAAAAAAAGACGGGCCCGGCGCCGCTCGTGGAGCGGCGCCGGGCCCGTTGGTGCATACCCGACGATCTACATGAAGGGATCGATCGCTTTGCGAAGCCCAGGTGTTTTCATCTTCGAGATGGCCCTCACCTGGATCTGGCGCACGCGTTCGAGGCTGACACCAAGCTCCTTTGCCACTTCGCTGAGAGTGTGCTCTCGCTCACGGTTGATGCCGAAACGCATCTCGATCACGTAACGCTCTCGCTCCGAGAGGCGGTCCATCGCGTCGTGGATTCCGTCCTCGAGGGTGACCTCTTCCATGGTCGTCGAGTAGACGCCCGATTCGTCGGCCTGGCCGAGCACTTCCGACAGCGTCGTTTGCGCTTCGTTGCTGCCGCTGAACGGCGAGTCAATCGACATCGTGGATCGAGCCGCTGCAAGCGCGCTCGCCACAAGGTGTTCACCGAGGTCGGCCTCCTTGGCGAGGTCAGCCACGGACGCGTCCGGACCCAATTTGTCCTGGGCCAACCGAACGTGCTTCATCGCCTTCTGCAGGTAAACCGGTACACGAACCGTTTGACCGTTGTTGTAGAGGTAGCTGCGGTAGGCCTGGTTCAACCAGTGGACGGCGTAGGTTCGGAACAGCAAGCCACGGCGCCAGTCGAACCCGTCCACAGCTCGGAAGAGCGCGGCAGAGCCTTCCTGAATGAGGTCGAGTCGACCCACACCCAAGTGCGCGTAGCGTTCGACGTTGATGATCGCCAGGTACAGGTTCCGCTCGACGAGCTCCGTGCGCAGATGATGCAGCTCAACCCAGCGGCGGCACAGATCCTCTGGTAGGTCGCAGGCTTCGGCGCAGACATCCCGGTAGGTCGTCGGGTCGTAGTTGACCTTGCCTTCCACGTCTTCCTCGGTGATGCCCGCACGGCTCAGCGCATGCTCGTAACGGAGCTTCGCGAATTCCACCCGGCGTGCGTGCTGGGCCTCTTCTTCGCGACCCATGATCGTGATCGTCTCGATCTCGGCCCGGAGCTGCTCCTCGATGGAAGCAACTCTTGACTCGGCCCGCGCTTTGTCGGCGCGGGATTCGGAAAGATCGTCTGCGGCTTTTCGCCAAGTCGTGGGGTCCGACAGCTCGAGATCGATGTTCTGTCGGTTCCATTCCTGGGCGCGACGCTTGGCCTTCGCCGTGAACCCCTCCGGGTCCTCGGCATAGCGGTCCAAAATCCGATCGAGATCGGCGAGCGTCTTGAGGGTGCGAATTGCGGTCATGATGGTCTCCAAGTGCGATCCGTCGCTTTGACGCAGCCGCGGTTGAAAGCCGCGTGGGAGTGCGTCTGGGCTAGGAATCGTCTGGTGGGCTGAGCAGAGAGGGGGGTCTCCGGCGGCAGCTCACACCTGTTCCATAGAAGCCAGTGCGAGCGGCGTGCCGAACGCGGCCACTAAAAGCGCCGCGTGCCCCGAACCTGTTCAGGTGGGTCTTCGCATCAAGTACGGCCTGTGACGCTCCGTATTGGAGGAACTTTGCGTAACTGGCCTAATAGGCGAGGCTTATGAGACTGGGCCAGCCTGAGAAATCCGCACGGTCCGTTCATGGAAAGGGGTCTGTACAAGGCCACTCGGCCCCCTCCCCACGATGAGATCCCCATGAGGACCGCCGAAGAGGCAGTCCCCCGAAGACCAAAATCGGCAGGCCAATGGAGCCTTTGAGAGCCAAGCCTGAGCCAAAAAAGAGGTGGCCCGGGCGCCCATTTGGACGCCCGGGCCACGTCCTGGCCAGGCACGGGCCCCTGGCCCGCCATGCCTCCCCCCTCGCTGGGAAAGATTCCAAGCTGACTTCGAGGAATGGGCACGCATCTCCGCAAGTGTCGGTGGGGGCATGCCCTTTGCCTGGCGTAGTCAGTCGGGGCCCCGCACGGGGAGGATCCACCCCAACCCACTGTGCCGGAACGGCTAGGGATAGAGCGAACCCAAAGAGAGAGGCCAAGTCGGAAAGATTCCCACGACCCTGGGGGCCGCTCCCAACGGGAGCCCCCTTTGGCCTACGTTGCGGTCGTCGGCTGCGCGCCGTAGGACTTCTGCTCCTCGGAAGGAATGAAGTCCTTGAGGTGCTCCAGGTCGTTCGCTTCGCGCACCAGGTGACGCGAGATCACCATGCGCTGAATCTGGTTCGTGCCCTCGTAGATCTGAAGGATCTTCGCGTCGCGGAAGAACTTCGCGATCGGGTAGTCCTCCATGAAGCCGTAGCCGCCGAAAACCTGCACCGCGTCCGTTGCGACCTCCATGGCCACATCGGAAGCGAAGCACTTGGCCATGGCCGCCATCTTCGAGTTGGCGGGGCTGGGCCCGTTGACGTCGATGGCCGCTGCGGCGGCATAGGTCAGCTGGCGCGCGGCTTCGGTCTTCATGGCCATGTCGGCCAGCATCTTCTGCACCATCTGGTGCTGGCTGATGGGCTTGCCGAACTGAACGCGGCGGCAGGCGTAGACGTTGGCGAGGTCCAGCGCGCCCTGGGAGGCCCCCACTGCCTGGGCGGCGACGCCGGGGCGGGCGTGGTCCAAGGTCATCATGGCGTGCTTGAACCCGAGGCCCTCGCGGCCGCCGATGAGGTTCTCCACGGGCACCCGCACGTCGTTGAAGTGCGTCTCCACGACGGGAACCCCGCGAATACCCATCTTGTCCTCGATCTTCTCGATCGTGAACCCGGGGGTGCCTTTCTCCACGATGAACGCGCTGATACGGCGGGATTTCGAGGTCGCATCGGTGACCGCGAAGACGGTGTACACGTCAGCCACGCCGCCGTTGGTCGTCCACTTCTTCTCGCCGTTGATGACGTAATGATCCCCGTCGCGGACGGCGGTCACAGCGAGGCCGCTGGCATCGGAGCCGGCGAACTTCTCGGAGAGGCAGAATGCGACGAAGGTCTCACCCGCGGCGATCTTCGGCATCCACTTCTGCTTCTGCTCCTCGGTGCCGCCAAGCAAGATCGGGAAGGAGCCGAGGGCGTTCACCGCGTAGGCCACGCCGAAGCCCGAGTCAGCCTTCGCGAGCTCCTCGGCCACAATAGCCAGGGACAAGATGCCCGCGTCGACGCCCCCGTAGGCCTCGGGAATCCATGCCCGAAAGAGCCCCGCAGAGGCGACGGCCTTCGCGGCCTTCATGTTGTATTCAGAGTGCTTGTCCGCGTGGGCCGCGCCCGGACGGACGTACTCGTCGGCGATTTTTCGTGCGGTCGCCTGGAGCTCCAGGGCCTGGTCACTGAAGACGATGTTCTGCTGCATTTGGGGGCGGAAGGGGATCCGACGGAGAGTGGGCTCACGGAGAGGAATAGGGCCGCGGCCGGGAAGGCACTGCCGCGGTAGGGTCGACAATGTAGTGCGATCCAGCCCCGGACCGACCGTGTTTCACCGATCCGATTTGGTCGTCGGGGCCGGACCAATCACCCCCACCAGATGAATCCCCCCGCGGGATGGGCCGAAGGGCGCAGGCGGAAGTGCCTCGGGCGGCCCCCTAGGCCTTCCGACCGACGACGATTTGGCGCTCGGCGTCCCCTGCGGCGAATGGCCTCCCCGTGAAGTCCCCGGCCACGCGCTCCACGGCAATCCCAAGGGCCGCGAGGCGACCCTGAATCTCTTCGGGCTCAAACATGCGGACGTCCTCTCGCCACTCCCGCACTTCCCCGCTTGGGAAGGTCAGCCGAACGGACTTCACGACACGCCTTCCCCCGTCCTCGAGGGACCGCTCGGCCTCCAGAATGACCCCCTCACGCTCCTCCTTCGACGAGGGCACCAGGCCCCGGCGGATGGCGGATGGGTTCATGAGGTCCATCACCAAGAGCCCACCGGGGGCGAGCACGCGGCCCATCTCTGAGAGCGCCTGAGCATCCCCCTTCTCCCCGAGGTAGCCGAAGGACGTGAATAGATTGACGACCGCTCCGAACATGCCAGAGCGGAAGGGAAGGCGACGCATATCGGCCTGGGCCAAGCGACCCCGAAGCTCGTGGGCCACTTTGCTCTCCTCCGCCAAGGACCCCGAACTCGCCAGCAAGTCGAAGGAGAGGTCGATTCCAAGGGCATCGATTCCCCTTTCCCGGAGGGCCACGCTGTGGCGGCCGAAGCCGCAGCAGTCGTCCAGGACCCGCCCCGAAACGCCCGCCAGGACGTCCTCCGTGAGCCACCGGACCTCCGAGCGTGCCGCTTCGAGATTCCTGTGTGAGTAGACGTCTCGGTAGTCGCTGCGGAAGGCTTCCACGTACCAGGGGGACTCGGTCATCGGCACAAGGTATCGAAATCTGCCCCCGGGACGGGGTGCCCGGGATTCTCGATCCTTCTGCTATGGTCCCGCAACCCGGGCCATGCCCGCTCGTCTAAGGACCCGGGGTGGCCTTCCCCCCGCCCGAACGGAACCTATTCCATGAACGCCCCGGAACTCTGCGATCGCGCCATGCGAGAGGCCCGCGAAGCGGCGCAGCTCGCGCCCTTCGCCATGCGCAGCGTGGACTCATTGGGACGCCGCTTCGACGAGTCGCCCGACCCCCACCGCACGCTCTTCGAACGCGACCGCGACCGCATCACCCACGCCACGGCCTTCAGGCGTCTTCAATACAAGACGCAGGTCTTCCTGAATGACGAAGGCGACCACCACAGGACCCGGCTGTCCCACAGCCTCGAGGTCTGCCAAGTCGCCCGAAGCGTCGCCGGGGTCCTGCGCCTGAACGAGCCCCTGTGCGAGGCGCTCAGCCTGGCCCATGACATCGGGCACCCACCGTTTGGTCACCGCGGCGAATGGGCCCTCAACGAGCTCATGCACCCATACGGGGGATTCCGTCACAACGCCCAGGTCCTGCGGGTCGTCGATCAGCTCGAACGACGGAGTCCCGACTTCCCGGGACTGAATCTGACCCGGGAACTCCGAGAGTCGCTCCTCAAGCACGAAACCGAAGAGGATTGGCCCGACGAGTTTATCCCCAAACCCCTGCAACCTCTGCTCGAAGGGCAAGTGGTCGACCTCGCTGATTCGACGGCCTACAACAAGCACGACATCGAGGACGGGCTCGCTGCGGGCATGTTCATGGAGGCGGACCTGGAAGAGTCTGTGGGGCTTTGGCGTCTCGCGCGTCAACGTGTGGAAGAACGCCACCCAGGGTTCCTCTCCGGGACGATGGCGGCTCCCGGCGCCGCAGACGACCCGCGGCTACGGATCAGCCGTGTCGCCAATGAGCTGATCGGCGTCTGCATCGTGGACCTCGTACGTGCGACCCAACAGAACGTCTCCGACTCTGGCGTTGCCAGCTCCGCGGACGTTCGAGCCCACGACACGATGCTCTGCGGTCATTCCGCGGAGATGAACCCCCTCGTGGCCGAGCTACAGAAGTTCCTCTACCGGCGCTTCTATCGCCACCCCTACCTGCAAGCGTTCCGCACCTGGGCCAAGGAGGTCATCGGAGGCCTCTTCGAAGCGTACCGGCAGAGCCCCAGCGAGATGTCGGAGTGGTACCAGGGGTGGCAACGGCAGGTCGGGCTTGAGCGTGCCGTGTGTGACTTCCTCGCCGGCATGACCGACCGCTTCGCTATGCAAGAGTACGCCCGCTTGGTGGGTGTTGTACCCACCCTTGAGCGACCGTGACCATCGGCGGAGGCCACTCCACCAATATCCCAGGGAACCCGCTGGTTCACAGCAACCAGAAGAGGTGCCTCTCACCACCCCCCTCCTTCGAAAGCAACGACATGGCAAAACGAATCGACTGGTACTACCACCGCAAGGGCTGAACCACCTGCAAGAAGTCCGACGCCTTCCTCGAAGGCGCCGGTGTCACCGTCCGTGAGACGGTGAACGCAACGAAGGAACGCTACGGCGAAGGCGACCTGGCCACTCTCTTTGAGGGCGCGAAGAAGGTCATCGCTGCCAAGGGCAAGAAGGTGACAGAGATCGACTACGCCAAGGCCCCCGAGGACTTGGCCGCCATCGCCCTCGGCCCCACGGGCAACTTGCGTGCTCCAACCGTCAAGGCTGGCAAGACGTGGTTGATCGGCTTCAACGAAGACGAGTACGGGAAAGTACTAGGCTGATCTGCGGGGAGATCCCTCTGAGACGACTTCCAGCCTGGGTTGGTCGACTCCCGAAGGGTGTCCGTAGAGATGCAACATTGTAGCCCCCCCCTGCGGGAGGCTGTCTCTTATACACATCTCCGAGCCCACGA
>CAJXRJ010000012.1 GCA_913058555.1 uncultured bacterium | reverse complement strand
CTACACACTGCATATCGTCGGCAGCGTCAGATGTGTATAAGAGACAGCCCGGGAGCCCGTCTCGTCGACGGCCCCGACGGTCGCCGCCTCGGCGAGGGCCGTCAGCTCGAGCTCAGAAATGGAGTCGGTGACGCGATCCCAGATGTAGGGCGTTCCATTCGTTCCGAATTCGGTACGCGCTACGACCCTCAGGCCGTCCCCGGAAAGAAGCCGTGGCACCCGCTGACCCGGACCCGCGATCGGCGCCCAGCCGAACCCACGCTCCCAAAGGAACCCGCCGTTCAAGTCGCCCCCGAGCACTTCACTACCGGTCGACGAGACCGCCAGCCCCACCGCGGTTGGACCGGTGAGATCGACCCAGCCCCGACCCGGAGTCCAGAGAGAAACGTCCCCGGAACCGGCACTGCTGAGCGCCACGCGGCCGTTCCCTGCCAGGTCGATGACCGGCCGATCCAGGGGGAGCACAAGCGCCTCCTGCGCAGCGACGAGGGGGGCAGCGGCCACAAAGGCGGCGGAGACAAGTGCGGCGGGGGCCGAGGATGCGAGTCGAGGCATGGGCGAGGCGGGAGGATTCAGGGTTATGGGGGGGCGAGCAGCGCGGGCGGCAAATCCTATGCCGCCAGGACCCGGCTTTGGCAGGCCCAGCCCAGACGGGCCCGCATGGCCAACAAAACGCCGGCCAGGCGCGACATCTCCGACGCAAAAGGAGCGCAATCGCACTCACTGTGCGCATCGCCACCTCCGCGCCAGCCGCCGCTAATGGGGCGGTTCAAACGCCCCGAGCGTCTTGCGCACCCCGAGCTGGTAGTTCTTGAAGAGAAGCTGATAGCGCCCTCGGATGGCCGCCAAGAACGCGTCGATGGCGTCGCCCGGACGCTCGTGGCGCGGCGTGCGCTTCCAAGGAGCGCGGCGCCACTTGTAGTCGTCCCACGTGCACAACCCATCCACCTTCAGGAGCGGCCAGGTCAAGACCGAGTCCGCCATGGCCGGTAGCGCGCGATGGTCGCCGTCGATGTAGATGATGTCGAACGACTCATCTTTAAATCGTCCTTCACGGAGGACCTTGCCGGAGTCGCCTTTGATGAGCTCGACCTTGTCACCGAAGGGCGCGAGGTTCGCCCGTGCGCGCCCCTCGAACGGGTCTCCGTCAAAGGGCCACGCGTCAAGGCCAATCATCCGGCTGTCCGGATGGGTCAACACGTTCTCCAGCATCCACCGGGAACTCTGCCCTTCGAAGACGCCGATCTCGAGGTACCGAAGTGGCTGTCCCGCGAGTCCCCTCCAATGCGTCTCGGCATTCGCGACGAAGTGGTCCGTCCAGGACTGGGTGAACTCGGGCGATTCCGCGGCGGGGGACGATTCGGGCGACATGGCGGGCATCGTACCCGAGGTCACTCGGATCCGCCCGCCGGTCCTGAACTCCGCCCCTTCGCCTTGGCTTCGATCTTCGCGATCTCGCCGTCGCGGTCCCGCCACCAGTCCACGGCCCAGAGGCGATGCACCGACCAACCAAGGGAATCGAGCACGTCCGTCCGCAACCGATCACGATCCCGGGCCGTCGCAGCGCGCTCGTAGTTCGCGCCGTCGGTCTCGATCGCCAATAGGTAGCGCGTGGGATCCGCCGGATCCCTCAAGGCCAAGTCGAGCCGCACGTCCGAGCGCCCAATCTCCAGGTCCACGGACCATCCACGGTCCATGAGTGCCTGCGCAATGGACTGCACCAACGGATCCCGGGATTTGCGCGCTCCCGCCGCCGCTCCCTGATCGCGGCTCGCGTCCTCCGCGAACCGCAGGAACGCGCGCAGGTCCCGCACGCCCCGGGCCGACGTGCGCGCGAGGTCGATCTGGTCGGACCGCAGCGACGTGAACACAAGCACCTCGCACCGGGCCCTCGTGATGGCGACGTTCAACCGCCGCTCGCCCCCGTCCTTGTTCAAGGGCCCGAAGTTCATGGATACGCGGCCCTTGGCGTCCGGCCCATACCCGATCGAGAAGACGATCAGATCACGCTCATCCCCCTGCACGTTCTCGAGGTTCTTGACGAAGACACCGGCCACCTCAGAGTCGTTGAAGTAACGCTCGATCTTGGGGTGCGCGCGCTGGGCCTCTTCAAAGAGGTCGAGGATGAGCTGCTGCTGCGCCTGGTTAAACGTGACCACCCCGATGGAGCCGGCGTCCGCGGAATCAGGCCCGGCCGCCAGGAGCCGCGAGACGACCTCGTCCACCACCGCCTGGGCCTCGACCGGGTTCGTCCGCGACGTGCCCTTCTGGTACACGCCGTTCTCGACGAAGCGCACATGCACACCACCCGCATCCTCGCCGTTCGACGGGAACGTGACGAGATCGCCGCCGTAGTAGCGCTCGTTGCTGAACGCGATGAGAGACTCGTCGCGGCTTCGGTAGTGCCAACTCAGGCGGTGCACGGGAACCTGCGCCCCCATGCACTCCTCGAGGATGCTCTCAAGGTCCTGAATGTCATCCTCGGCGATCGACTCGTCTTCACCGCGGGAGAAGAAGCTCGTGGGCGGAAGCTGCTTCGGGTCCCCTACGACCACGGCCTGACGGCCCCGGGCGAGGGCACCGATCGCGTCCCAAACGGGAATCTGCGACGCCTCGTCAAACACAACGAGGTCGAAGGGCGGATGCGACGGATCGAGGTACTGAGCGACCGACATGGGGCTCATGAGGAAGCACGGCTTCAATTCCATGGCCGCGGGGCCGAGCTCGGCCAGCAAGCGGCGGATCGCGAGGTGGCGCGTCTTCTTGGTGATTTCCCGCTGCAAGAGCCCAAGTCCGGTCAGGCCCTTGCCGCTCGAAGCTCCGGCGGTCTCTTCCAGGACCTTCTGGGTTGGGCGCTTCGATCCGACGCGCTGTCGTACTTCCTCGGACGCAGCGCCGAGGCGCTCTTCGTCAAGGTCGCGGAAGCGCTCCACCGCGCGTCCGTGGTCGACGCCCTCGAACGCGCGCAGCCGCTCGTCGGCCGAGACCTCATGCAAGAGGAGGTCGGACTCAAACGCGCCGTCGAAGGCCGCGCGGGCCTGGCCTGCGTTGAGCGCGCCGGACTCGATGCCGGAGACCACCTTGCCGAGCCCCACTTCCATGGCCCGCGCCCGGGCGATCTGCCACCGCGTCCATCCGCGTAAAGATCCCCACGCGTCGAACCCCCGGCGCACGATGCCACGCCACGTCGTGACCGCATCGAGGGACCAGGTCTGGGGTGCGCCGGACAACGGCTGCAGGACTTCGACGACGGCGCTGAGCGCCCCTTCGAAGGCCGGGCGCGCGCCCTCGAACGCCTCCCGGGCAGCCCGGAGATCCACCGGTGACCCGAACCGCACACGTTCGGCGCAGATCTCCGCCACCGCGGCCCGGGATAGGCCGCTGGATTCCGCGAAGGCTGCCACTTGGCGCTCGAGGCCCTGGGCGGCGGCGAGCATGGCACGGCAGCGGTCCAAGTCCGTCCGGCCCCCCTCCCACGCAGCCCCAAAGAGGAGCTCACCCGCGGCACGCTCCGCGTCGATCCGTTTCTCCAGTTCCCCCAGACGCTGCGCCCCATCGAGGGCCGCGATGGCGCTCTCAAGGGTGACCGACTTCGGGTCGGCCGCGATGCCCCGTACGGCACCGACGAGCACGCCCTTGCGACGCCAACGGGTCCACCACCCCCCGGCGACCATCTCCCGCCGGGCAGTTTCGAGCGCCGGTAGGTCGAGGGTCGTGGGCGACACGCGATACGCCTGGGTATGGCTGGCCCCGAGCTCTTGGAACTCCGACACCGCGTCGACGCCAGCACTCGCTCGCTCGAGCCACGCCGTATCGATCAGCCACTGTGCGTCCACACCGCCGAGAACCTCGGCACCCTCGAGCGCCGTGGCCAGCCCGAGCGCCGTATCCCAGCCGCCGGCATCAAGATCGGTGGTCCGGGCTGCACCGATGCGATCGAGGAGATCACCCGCGGCACCGGCGAACAGGCCGGCCGCCCCGTCGAACGCTGCCAGGGTCTCCTTCGACTCCGATTCGAAGATCGGCGACGTTTCCGTGCGCCCCACGACGAGGAGCGGATGGTCCGGCCCCACGAGCTGCTCTGCCCCGTGCACGTCCAGCTCATCGAGGGCGGCGCGCATCTCCCCGAGCCGATCCGCCGGGAGGGCGCGGGGATCGCCAAGGTCCAGCTCCACCGGCGCGATAGGGACGTCGCCCCCACCCGCGCGCGTGATGAGCTCGTGCACCGTCATGCCACTCGTACGCTCCGAGTGCATGGCCTCCACGTGCCCGTTCAGCCTTCCCCTGACGCGGTCCACGTCGGCGGCAATCTCGTCCCAGCCACGTCGCCGCGCGCCGCGCACGCGGCCCGCGTCGAGGGCCGCTTTGAACTGCGCGAGCACGGCCTTCTTGTTCGCCTTGTTGGAGTGCAGTTCAAGGCACGCGGGTCCAAGCCCAAGGCCCTCGAGCCGCCGCTGCACCACGTCGAGGGCAGCCATCTTCTCCGACACGAACAGCACGGTCTTGCCCGTGGCGATCGAGTGGGCGATCAAATTTGTGATCGTCTGGGACTTGCCCGTGCCCGGCGGGCCCTCAAGTACCATCGTGGCGCCCGCCGCGACACCGAGGATCGCGCTGAGCTGGGTCGAGTCGTAGGAGAGCGGCGCGAAGACCTCCGCGGAGCCGACGCGGCCATCGAGACTCTTCGGATCCGGGACCGGCACGGGGTCCGGGTACGGCTCGCCGGGGTGCTCGATCAGGTGTTCGACCAGCGTGTTCGAGCGCAGGTCCGCCGCCCGATCCTTGAGGTCCCGCCAGAGCAGGTACTTGGCGAACGAGTAGAGCCCAATCTGAAGGGCTTCTTCCACGCGCCACTGATCCTCGTCCTTGATCGCGTTCTTGACGATCCGAAGCACCAGCGGCACATCGACGCCGTTCTCGTCCTCGGGCAAAGGATCAAGCCCCGCCACGTCGATGTCGTGATCCCGACGCAGGTACTCGAGCAGGGTCACGTTGACCCGCGGCTCGTCCGCTCCCATCTCAAGGGAGTAACCCTTCCGCGCCGACTGCCGCTTGAGCTCGAGCGGCACGAGCAGCAGCGGGGCCCGGCGCTCTTTCGTGGACTGTTTGGTCTCCCGATAGACGAGGAATCCGATGGCCAGATAAAGGCTGCTGGAGCCGCCCTCCTCCCGGGCCGTTCGCGCTTCCCGATAGAGGTTCAGGATGCGGTCGTCCAACTCGCCGGGGGCGAGGGAGGAATACAGCTTGCCGCTGTCCGCGCCGCTCGCGAGCAAGCCCGCGATGGGAGCGAGGTCATCGGGGGAGGGTTCCCGGATCCCCTCAAGCTCCTGCGGCGAAGGAAGCACGCGGTACGTCTTGCCCGCGCTCAGTCGATCTTCGATCACGCCCACATCCACCGCCAGGAGCGGCAGCACGCGCTTCGAAGTGGCACTCGCGTTCAGCAAGCGATTGCGCATGGTCAGGTCGAGGAGCTGGCGCAGCCAGCGGTCGAGGCGCGTGGCGGGCGTCTCTTCCAGGCGCTGGCGCCGGCGCTCGGCCTCAAGGTAAGCCGCCACCTCCGCGTCCAGGTCCCGCGCACCCGATGAGTCCCCGGAGTCCGCGCCGAAGTCCAGCGGCGGCGAGGTCGCGCTCTCATCGATCATCCACAGGGGCCGAATGCCACCCAGGCGTGCGCGCTGCACGTCGATGACGCATTGGAATTCGTCGGTGACCGCCAGCCGATCCGCGGCGGCGGCCCGGGGCGCCTCGAAGTCGCCTGGGGGCTGAGCAGCCGCCACGACGGGATCGAAGACGACGATCTCCGCGAGCTCGACCCGCTTCATGAACCGTGGGCGCTCGTCGAGCACCGGAGCCTGGAACGTCTTGTCCACGAGCCAGGCCGCGACCATCGCGTGCCCCTCGGTCAGGACGATCACCGCATGCAGCCCCGCTTGCTCGAGCATCGCCGCCGCCAGCAACGCCAGGTCCAGGCACGTGCCAAGGCGCGTCCCGACGATCTTCGAGGGGAAACGAATGCGCTGCCCGGCGGACTCGAAGCTCGCCGGCGGATTCGCGTAGGTCAGGGACAGTCCACAGAGTGCGCCGTGCACGGCCTCCACGGCGCGCAGGGCCCGCAAAGGATCGCGGGACTGGTATCCATCGAGAGCGGCCCCTTCGACGAGCGTCGCCATGCGCGCCGCCACCTGGGCCGTGAGTCCGTCCACGGCGGGATCGTTGGGTAACACGTACGCCGCAAGCAGTTCCGGCATGTCCCCGAGCCCCGTCCAGGAGTCCACGGGGTGAACCGTCCAAGGCTCCGTGCACGAGGCCATGACGACACCGTTCGCGTCCAGCACCCGGGCCTGGACGGCGCCCGTGGCGACCTCCGTGAGGTTCCGCATGACCCCATGGTCGTACCGCAGGAAGGACGCGATCCGGCGCGGGCCAAGCTCGAGCGGTGTGCCCGGCTCCAGGCGTGGAAGCGCCAGGAGAGACGGCGAGACCAGCGGTGGTTCCGCGGTGACTTCGAGGGTCGCTCCTTCCTCGAGGACCTCCTCCGACGCCGCGATCACCACCGAATAGAGGGGCGTGCTGCGACCCGTCAACATGGCGGCATGGACGCGGCCGTGAACACCGATCTGCAGCGTGGGTGGGTCCACCCTTGGCGCTTCCGGAGTCACTTCCAACACGGTGGCCTCGAGGCGGTCGACGCCCGACTCGATGGCCTGTTCCAATCGCTGTTGGCGTTCCGCGCGGGCCGAGGGGAAGACGAGCGCCGTGGGCTGTGTGTCCGCCTCGCCCAGGGGAGACTCTTCGCCCTCCGGAAGAACCGCTCGCGGCCCTGACTCGCCGTCAAGGGCCGACAGCACCGCAGCGAGGGCTTCCTCGAGGGCAGCGGTATCCACTGCCTCCTCGGACTGACCCAGTCCCTCCTCGAGGATCTGGCGCGCCTCATGGAGGTGTTCCTGCCGGTCTTCGGGCCGAAGCGCACGTTCGGCGCGCTCCATCGCCGCCTCGGCCGCGTTGAGTCGCCACGCCGTCGGGAACTCCTTGCGCAGGTCGGCAATGAACTGGTCGAGCTGCTGGCGGATCTCGTCGGGCAGCTCCAGGGAATCGACATCCGCGTGGATGCCAAGCGCCCGGTCATACATGGCCTTCGCCGTGGCCGCCTCCCCTGAGGTCATGGCCCCCAGCAGGGCGTCGCGCAGGTGCTGGAAGCGCCGCTCCGCCCGGGAAGTGCGGGCCGGAGCGGTCTCGAGGGGAACGACTTCTTGGGGGGGATCCTGCATGGGCAAAGGGGACTCTAACGCCTGCGCGTGAAGGGTCGCCCCTCCGCCGGCCATTCACCCTTCCTCTGCCGATCGTCCTCGGTCGAGCGCCGCCCCGCCGAGCTCCCGGATGACCCGCACGAGCAGCTCGACGTCCTGACGCTCCATGCGCCAGTTCGCAATGGCAGGCCGGAAGCAAACGACGCTGCGATAGCGGGTCGTGCCCACGTGAACGCGACCGTCCCGCAGGACCTCGCGGCCGATCTCCTGATTCAATGCGTCCCAGTCGCGCTTGCGGATTCCGCGGGGGGCGAATCGAAAGGGAACGATGTTGAGGCAGGGCTCGTCCACAAGGTCGAGGTCCGGTGCGTCACGTACGAGGTCGGCGAGGTGCCTTGCAAGGGCGAGGTGGCCCTCCACCATGGTTTCTATGCCCTGGCGACCGTAGGCGGCAAGGGTCGCGAAAATCGGCAGGGCCCGGGCCCGGCGGCTGCTCTCGGGACCCAGGTTGGCTGGCACGCGCTGGGGCTGCCCATCGGCGGGCGGCAGGTAGTCCGCGACGAGGCGGAATGATTTCGCGAGCAGCGCCCGCTGGGCCACGAACGCGAAGCCGCAGTCGTAGGGCACGTTGAGCCACTTGTGTGCGTCCGACGCGATCGAATCAGCGGCTTCGAGGCCCGCTGCCAAGGGGCCTGCGGAGGGTGCCGCCCGGGCGAACAGTCCGAACGCCGCGTCCACGTGCAGCCAAGCCCCGTGTTCATCCTTGAGCCGGGCCAGCTCTTGCAGAGGATCGAACCGGCCGGCGTTCACCTCACCGGCCGTCCCCACGAGGATCACCGGCACACCCCGGAGTTCCTGGAGGCGCTCTTCCATGGCCGCGACGTCCAGGGTCCCGCGGTTGTCCCTGGAGAACCGCTCCATCGAGGCACGGCCGAGCCCCAGCATCGCGAGGGACTTGACGACGCTCGCATGCACGAAACCGCTGGTTAGGACCCTGATGGGAGGCAGGCCCGCCAGGCCTTCTTCGGCCACGTCCACACCCCGCCGCTCCCCTGCCCACTGGCGCGCCGCCGCGAGCCCCACGAAGTTGGCCGCCGTCGCCCCGGTCACGAGGACCCCGGTGTACGCGTCTGGGTCGAGGTGCACGAGCTCCGCAAGCCACTTCGTGACGAGAACTTCCAGCTCCACCGCGAGGGGTGACCCGCTCGCTGAGGAGGCCAGCTGGTCCAACGAAGACGTCCACCAATCGGCGGCCAGGGCCGCGGGCGTCGCGCCCCCCACGACGTAGTGGAAGTACCTCGGCCCCGCGGACGCCACGCTGCGCTGTTCGGAGAGGCCAACCAGCTCCCGAAGGGCCGCGTCGGCACCGGCACCCTCCAAGGGCAGGGGACGCTCCGGGAGACGATCCCCGCCGCGGGCGGAAACCGCCTGGGTGCCGAGCCCCCGCAGGTACTCGAGCGCGGCGTCCTTGATCGCCCCCAGCGCTGCCCCGAAGGCGGCATCGCACGCGTCGCCGCGGCCCGGCGGAATAGCCCCAGCGTGCCCGTCGACCCCCTCCTTGGACTCTCCTGTGGCCTTGGACTCTCCCATGGCAGGGAGTGTGAACCATCCGCCTGCTGCCAGCCAGCCAGTGGGGAGACACCGCCAGATTCGGCCCGGCCCGGACTCGCAAGTCACCAGGCCCGCGCCGGCTACAAATCTTATACATCCCTACGTAACCGAGGGGCACAAACAACCGCCTCCCGGGTGGCTGAATCAGGCAAACGCCTCAGCGGTTGATGTCCTCGACCCGACAAGAAGAGGACTCCCAGGCAGCACGAGGCGGCCGGACGTCGCGCAGAGATCCCCATGACCGCAAGACACCAACTGCCCAGCAGCGGCTCCCCCATCACGCGAAGGAACCTCCTCCGCGCAGGGACGGCATGCGTCGTCGGGTCCGGCCTCGCCCCAAAGGCCGCCGCCGTGCACCTGGGCCGGAGGCCCAAGCTGCGGGTGCTCGGGACCCACGTCACCCTCCAGGAGATCATCCGCCAAAGGGCAGAGGCTGACCTGGGGATCGAGATCGAGTTCATCCCGGGTGGCAGCGCGGAGGTTCTTCAAACGGCCTCCACGTATCCGGAGGCATTTGACATCTACGAGCAGTGGTCGAACAGCATCGAGATCCTCTGGCAGGCGGACGCGATCCAGCGCATCGACAGCCGCCGAATCCAGCGCTGGTCGGAGGTCAACGACCTTTGCAAGCAGGGACGCCTGAGCCCCGATGACAAGATCGGCGCGGGCGCGTCCCCACACGGAATGCTCTACGCCCAGCCGGACGGCCAGCTCGGCAGTCGCGCGACCGATCACTTGAGCTTCCTGCCCTACGTGCACAACGTCGATTCGTTCGGTTACGACCGCCAGATCGTGCCTGAGGGCCGTCCCTACGAAGAGGAGAGCTGGTCATGGCTCCTCGACCCACAATGGAAGGGCAAGGTGGCGATCGTCAACGAGCCGACCATCGGCCTCTTTGACCTCGCACTCGCCTGCAAATCCAAAGGGCTCGTCAAGATCGAAGACATCGGTGAGATCACCCGGCCCGAGCTCGATGAGCTCTTCGAGGTCCTCGCCAAGTTCCGCCGCGATGGCCAGTTCTCTGGCTTCTGGAACTCGGTCCCCCATTCCATCGAACTCATGCGCAGCGGGCGGTCCGCGCTGTCGAGCATGTTCAGCCCCGCCGTGGCCACGCTCAACGGCGAAGGTCGGGACATCCTCTACGCGGCTCCGAAGGAGGGCTACCGCGCATGGCATGGAGTCATGTGCGTCTCGTCCCAGACGAAGGACGAGACCCTGGACGCGGCCTACAAGTACATGAACTGGTGGCTCGAAGGCTGGCCCGGTGCCCTCATGGCGCGCCAGGGCTACTACATCTCGACCCCCGATCGCTCGCGCGAGTTCATGGGCGATGGGGAATGGGGTTACTGGTATGGCGGCGAGGAGACGCCAAAAGACCTCCAGGGCCCCGACGGCCGAACCAGCGTGCGTGCCGGGTCAACGCGGCGCGGCGGTAGCTACACCGAGCGATTCGGCAACGTAGCCGTCTGGAACACCGTGATGGACTCCTACGAATACAGCCTCGGACGTTGGTACTCCCTTCTCGCCGCATGACCATGGGAGACCACTCACCTATTCGGTCGCTGCTGACGCGCCTGCGCCCGCAGACGACCCGTGGTCGGATCACCTACGGCCTCTTGACCGTGCTCGTGCTGCACTCCGCCGTGGTGATTCTCAGCCACTTTGGCCTCCAGCGCGCGGCCAAATCAGCCGAGCGCTCCGCGACGGTCAAGCAGGACGTGACAACGCTGCTCAACCGCAACCACGACGTCATCGCGCTTCAGTCCAACGTCCTGTCCTTCATGTACACGGGCGACAAAGAAATGGCGGCGCGCGTCCGCGCCGACGCGTCCGCCCTGAAGATGCGCCTGAAGACGCTGTATGAATCAGAGGCGGTGGTCGACCCCACGGAGCTTGAACCCCTACTCAGCGCCCTTGGGGAATACACGGACAAGCTCGAGTCGGTCATCGCGAGCCGCGGCCGGAGAGAGACGATCATGCGCGAGTCCGTCGATCCCGTTCGGCGCCACACCGTGGATGTATTGACCCGAGCGATGGAGGCGTCCACGGTGTCGGGCAAGGCCGACCTGGCCGTGGAGTTCGCCGCGAGCCTGCGGCTCTTCATGCGCGCCGAGGCCTGCATTGCGGCCTATCTGTCCGATCCCGGTGGGGAAACCGCGGACGAGTTCCGTCGGATCGCTGACCAGTTCCACGGGCAACTGACCGCCCTGCCGAGGGAAGGCCTCGGGCCAAGCACCGCCCAGGAGCTCGCCGAGATCGAGGCCGGGCTCCCAGCCTGGAAGTCCTCCGTCTTCCAGGCGGTCAACGCCACCCGCAGCTTCCTGCACCTTGTGAACGTTGTCCTGGCGGGGCACGCCCTCGAATTCCGCACGGTCGCGTCCAACCTCAAGGACAAGGCCTTGCTCGCCCAAAACGTTCTGGACGCACGCCTACGCGCATCCCAGCGGCGCTTCTTGATGATGTCCAACGTCATCGGAGCCGTCACACTCCTGGCGGGTCTGCTCGCCGGCTGGTGGATCAGCCGATCTGTTTCGGGACCGATCATTCAAATGACGCGGGCGTTCTCGGACCTCGCAAAAGGCGAGACAGCCGACCTAGGTGGACTCCTCAGACAGGGCGACATCGGTGAACTTGCCACAGCGGCGGAGGTCTTTGCAGAAAGGAACCATGAGGCCGAACGCCACCTCGCCATGGCGGAGGAACTCTCGCGGATCCAGGCGTCGACCAACATTGCACTCCACATGCACGTGGAGGAGCTGAAGCTCCGCAACGACGAGCTGGACAGCTTCTCCTACTCCGCCTCCCATGACCTGCGGGCCCCCCTGCGGTCCATCGCGCTCCTGGCGGAGTGGATCGAAGAGGATTCGGGCGAGCTGCTCCCGGAAGAGTGCCGAGGGCACCTGGCGACGCTTCAGTCGCGGGCGACCCGCCTAGAGAATCTCCTGGACGGCCTCCTTGAGTACTCGCGGGTCGGACGCATCAAGGACCTCTCAGAGCCCCTCGAGCTGCGGTCCTTCATCGAAGAATCCATAGAGGGTCTCGGCTCCGAAACGGGAGCGAACATCGACATCCGCGGTGAAGCCCTCGAGTTGGTGGCCCCCAAGGTCGCCCTGCAGAAGGTCATTCAGAACCTCGTCAGTAACGGGATCTCTCACCACGATGGCGATTGCCCCAACGTGACGGTCGAGATCGAAAAGGAGGATGCGTTCGCGGTCCTCAAGGTGACCGATGACGGGCCAGGAATCGAGCCATCCCTGCACGAGAAGATCTTCCAGATCTTCCAAACTGGCAAGCCGCGGGACCAGCACGAAGCCAACGGCGTTGGCTTGGCCATCGTGCAGAAGATCACCGTGGCCCACGGCGCCGAAGTCACCGTCGACTCCGACGGTGTGCGAGGCACGACCATCACCGTGCGCTGGCCGCTCGAGCGACCTCACCAGATCGACCAGGCGCTCATGGACCCCCCGGCACCGTTCGCTTCTCAGATCCCGCAGGACAGGCCCACTGGGGCTTCTTGCCTCACGTGCTGGACACCGCAGTCGGCGGACATCGCCACGCCGTGAACAACATGGTGTCTCCTACGGGGGATCCCGTCCGCCTGGCCGCTTTCGCAGACCCCGCGCCCGCTCTCTCCTAGCGGCGGGACAGCTCAGGATCGGCGCTCAGGCCCTGCTGCTCTTCCAAGCACGAATCTCGTCCCTCAGCCACCCACGGAAGGCCACGAGGGCCGGAAGCTCCAGGCTGCGGTCGGGGTAGGTGAGCCAGTAGCTCTTGCCGGTGCCATACGTGAGGCCACCGAAGGCAGGAACGAGCGATCCATCCGCGATGGGCTTCTCCGCCACAAAATCCGGCAGTAGCGCGAACCCGAGCCCGCTACGGGCGGCCTCGACGACCATCATGTGATGCTCGAAGCGCGGCCCACTCTTGCCATCGATGCCTGGCGCGCCCTGGGCTCGCAGCCAGCGTCGCCACGCCTTGGGCCGGCTCATGAGCTGAAGGAGCGTGCGGCCCTCGAGGGCCGAAGGTTCTGGGACTGACTCCGCGAGACCGGGTGCCGCCACGCACACGACCTCCTCCTCCATGAGCAGCTCCGCGCGCGCACCCGGCCATACGCCTTCCCCGTAGTGCAGGGCCGCGTCGATCTCGGATCGGTCGAAGTCGAACGCCGCCAGACTGGTGGTCAGTTCGACGGAGATTCCTTCGTGGGACCCGAGGAATTCCGGCAGCCGCGGGATGAGCCATGTGGTGCCGAAGGTCGGCAGGAGCGACAGGTGCAAGACGCCTCCGAGCTCGGCATCGCCGGACGCCTCGGCCACCGCCGACCGAAGCCCCGCGAGAAGCCGTGTCACGCGCACCCCGAACCTCTCCGCCGCCCGCGTCGGCCGCAGGCTCCGTACCTCCCTGTGAAAGAGCTCGCGGCCCACGTGGCTCTCCAGGAGCGCCACCTGCCGGGACACCGCCCCCTGGGTCCGGCCCAGCTCCTTTGCCGCACCGGTGAAGCTCTGATGGCGCAGGGCCGCGTCAAAAGCCGTGAGCGCCGTGAGGGAGGGCAGGTCCACCTCCGGGCCATCGCCAAGCGAATCACCGGAGGCATCGTGGGAAGGTGCGGCCATGGGGCCAACATCATGGGAAGTTCGGAGCGGCACCGGTTACGGGAAGCCCTCCGTAGTGACGATCGGGAGGGCTTGCGCTCCCAAGGGAGGGTGGAGCGCGCCGCCAGCCGAATCCCTGCCCATGAGCCGGCGGCATAGGTCCATGCGGAAAGTTCGTTCGCGCCCGGGGCCATTGTCGACGACAAGAGAGTCCCCGGGTGGGCCGTCGCTCACCTGCACCACGATCGGCCCCGCCATCCCTGGCGCTCCCGCGGCCAAGCTCCGACCACCACCGACCGCGCCTTTCCCGATGACCGCCCAAGCCACGACCCCTTCCGCCACCAACATCGAGCGCCTCATGGCCCACCACGTCGGCGACGTGCGCGCCCACGGCATTCGGTGTTCCCTCGAGCTCCCGATCGAGGCCGGCGGCCATCTTGGCGGCGCTGAAACGGACCACGTCACGCGCGCCGAGCTTGCCCTCGCCCTGGCTGGCCTGCTGTTCGATGACGTTCAGAAGCGCGTGCCCATGGCCCGTGCCTACGTCGAGGACGCGGTGCGCGCCGGCAAGCCGCTCTGCTTCGACCACGGCGCCCTACGGACCGTCGCGACGGGCTGCGGCGCCCTGCCCGCCGGTCACCTCGCGTTCTCACGCCTGCTCGAGCCCCTCGGCTATGTGCGCGCGGGCACGTACGAACTGGAGCGCATCGGCATGACCGGATTCGCCTACGCCCACCGGGACTTCGCGGAGGCCATCCCCCAGTACTTCGTCTCAGAGCTCCATCCCGAGCGCTTCTCCGGGGAGTTCCAGGCCGCAGTGCACCGCGTCGTTTCAGGGAGCCAGGACCCCGTTTCCGCGCCGTCTCTTCGGAGCCTTGCGGACCTCTCGGAATCGGAAGCAGTCCCCTTCTCCGAAGCCGCGGACCTGCTGACTGACCTGGTCGCCGCCTTCGATCGCCAGCACGACGAGCCGACCCTCGCCGACTACGAGACCCTCCTTGCGGAGAGCGCAGAGATGGCGTGGATCTCCACCGAGGGCAACGCCTTCAACCATGCCACGGACCGCGTGGCCGACGTGTTCGCCGTCGCGGAGGAGCAAAAGCGCCTCGGCCGCCCGATGAAGGAGTCCGTCGAGGTCTCTGCCAACGGCAACGTCAAGCAGTCGGCCTTCCGTGCCGCCTCGGTCGAGCGTCTCTTCCGTTCCGACGAGGGCCACATGGTCGTGCGGCAGGTGCCCGGCTCTTTCCACGAGTTCATCACCCGGGAGACGCTTGCCGAAGGCAGCCTGGACCTGACCTTCGACGCCGGCAACGCGACGTCGATCTTCAAAATGACCTCGGCCAGCGGCGATTTGCCCGACGCCGGGGCCAAGTCCGCCTGACCCTCCCCTGCCGCGACCCACGAAGGGAACCGACCCGTGATTCACCAAGAAGCCCCGGCCGATGGCGACGCCCCCCGCTCGTCCGCTGCCGCGACGGACCTCGTCTTGGCCCTCCAGGGCGCCATGGGCGATGACTGCGTCAGCATCGACCCCACCGACCTCGCGCGCTACGAAACCGGCTGGCGCTACGGCCACGGCAAGGCGCGCCTGGTCGTCAAGCCCCGCACCACCGAACACGTGGCCGCGGCCGTGCGGATCTGCCGTGATGCGGGCGTACGCATCCAACCGGTCGGCGCCAACACGGGTCTGGTGGCCGCATCGACGCCGGATGAATCGGGCGAGATGGTCGTACTCTCCCTGGAGCGCCTCAGCCGCATCGTCTCCGTGGACCATGGCAACGGCTCCGCCACCGTCGAGGGCGGCGTCCTTCTCTCCCAGCTCAACGGGGCCCTCGCCGATGACGGGCGCGTCTTCCCCATCGACCTGGGCGCAGACCCACAGATCGGTGGAATGATCGCCACGAATACCGGTGGTTCCCGGCTCGTGCGCTACGGGGACGTGCGTGCGAACCTCTTGGGCGTCGAGGTGGTGCTCCCCACCGGTGAGATTTGGTCGGACCTCAAGGGCCTTCGAAAGAACAACACGGGCCTCGATGCCAAGCAGCTCTTTGTGGGCACGTCGGGCGCCTTCGGGATCGTCACAGGTGCCGTCCTCAAGACCTGGCCTCTCCCGAAGCAGCGCACCGGCGCGCTCGCTTGCGCCACAAGCGGCGAGGCCGTCCTCTCCCTCCTCGCGCGCCTCGAGCCAGCGCTCGGTGAGTTCCTGACGGCCTTCGAGGCGATCTCCGCTACGGCCGTATCTGCGGTGTTGAAACACGGCGCCATCGACCGCAGCCCCTACGACGGTGCCCCGCCTGCGTACTCGGTGCTCATCGAACTGTCGTCAGCGGTCCCCAGCGAGACCCTCGACCTGGAGGAGCTACTCGGGGCCGCCCTCATGGAACACATGGAGGCCGCCGAAGGTGACGTCGACGACGTGGTGGTGGGCGACGTGAAAGACTTCTGGCACGTGCGCCACCAGGTCTCGGAGTGCCTGCGCGAAGAAGGCACGGTGCTGGGCCTCGATGTTTCGGTGCCGCGCTCGTCGATGGCCGCGTTCACCTCCGATGTGCGCACGCGCCTCGCGGAATCGCATCCGTTCGTGTCCGTCGCTGACTTTGGACACTGGGGCGACGGAGGTTCGCACCTGAATCTGGTGTGGGATCCCGCCGCGGCGCCGGAGGGGACCAAACGCGCGCTCCAACGGGAGATCTACGGGCTCTGCGTGAAGACCTACGGCGGCAGCTACAGCGCCGAGCACGGCGTCGGTCCCCACAACATCGACGCGTACCACGAGTACACATCGGCGTACGTACGCGAAGTCTGTGCCAAGGTCGCGCCAGAGCGTTTCGGCACGGTCGATCTGTAGGAGAGCGCGGCCCTAGGCCAGAAGCAGGTTCCGTTCATCCCGAGAAAACCCTGAGAACCTCCATACGGTTTTCTCATGATCGCCGCTTGAAAGGGTTAGCAGCGCGGACACGTTCGCCTTTTGCCCCCTCGCTCTGAACTCGAGCTCCCCGCTCCCCGAGTCGACGCGCTGCTCCCTGACGCGCGCCTCCCTATCCGCCTCCCCTTGGCGGGTCCGATCAGACGCAGCGCCGGCGAACGTGCATGGCTCCGCCCCTTGCCAACTCCTGGCCCTGCGCCAGGGATCCGTCACAATGCAACTGCATCCATCAACCCTCCTTGCCCTCGCTATGGCCGTCGCCGGCTCGGCCGCCGCTCTCCAGCCCGAAGGCGGTGCCACGCATAAGCGACTCGACCAGCCCATCACGCTTGAGCAATCGGATCAGTGCATCGACGCCATCCAAATCGCACCGGTGATTCAGATGACGAAGGCGGGCAACACGCTCCTCGGACCCTCGATGTCCACGGTCATGATCTACTCGAATGGACTCGTGACGATGTCCTCGGTCGATCCCCGCGGCGGGGGATCCGGCGCACAGATGCTGCACGTGGATCGCAGGGACGTCATGGACCTCCAAGCGGACCTGGCCGAGATCGGCGCTGGATCCATCTGCGACGCCCAAACGACCGTCTTCGACGTGCCCCTGACGACCGTCTCCGTATCCCGCGGAGCCTCCGATAGCATGACGCACTCCTATAGCTACTGGCTTGCCGAAGGACGCCAGGCCGACGTCGAGAGCGCCATTCTCGACTTCATCATGAACTCGTCTATCGAGAAGTAGGGTCCGAGCGGAGCGTTGGTTCGCGGCAAAAAGTGGACGATTCGATCCGTCAATTCCAGGGGCACGGTGTGATGGGGGTTGCCATGAAAGCCCAATTCCTACCCGCGTTCGCAGCCGCCCTCGCAGGCGGCGCCATCGGCACGCTCGTCACTTTGTCGATGACCCGCCCCGAAACATCGCTCGCCGCGGACCCCGAGGCCGCGATCCACGCGCGCATCGTCGACAGCGCCGGCCCCGCTGTCGACGAGCGTTTCCGGGAGCTGGAGGCACGCTTGACGCGGCTATCGATGGTCAAACCCAACGATTCGCCGCGGATGCAGGCGCGCCAGCCAGGGGAGAAGGAGTCTGACTCGACGGCGGTAGATGCGCGCCTCGCCGCCCTTGAAGAAGATCTCAAGGCCAGGCAAGCAGAGGCTCGTCAGCGATTAACCATCGCCGACCAAAACGCGGCTTTGCTGGGCAACATCGTCGTGCGGCGAACCCGCATGAGCGAGGAAGATGCCCAGAGCAACATCCTTGACGCCAGCAAGTCGGACTCGGAAAAGGTCGCCGCATGGGCCGTCCTCCGTAGCGCCGAGACCTGGGACGACTCCGTTGTCTCAGAGATGATCGCCATCGGCGAGAACAGCACCGACCCCGAGATTCGGGAAGATGTTTGGCGCCAGGCCGACGCGCGCGCGAGCAGCCCACTCCTCGTCGCGCCGCTCCTGCGCGCCCTGCAGTCGGATCCGAACGCAGGCGTGCGATCCGAGGCCGCGGAGACCCTCGAGAACTACCTCGGGGAACCCGGCGTGCGGAATGCGCTGATCTACGCCGCCGAGAATGACTCGTCCGAGGATGTCCGTAAGGAAGCCCGGGGCGCGCTCAACTAAGTGGCCGCTTCGATCCGGATCGCGTGGGTGGCCGCCTCGATCAGCGCGCTCCGGTGCGCAGAGGCCACGACGGTATGACCTGCACCGGTCAAGCCCCGCAGGAACACCACGAGTCCAGCGATATCACGATCGGAAAGGCCCGTCTCAGGCTCGTCGAGCAGGAACAACGTCTCGCCCTTCGCGGTGAGACTGCCCGCGGCGAGCGAAAGACGCTGGCGCTCTCCCCCTGAAAGCGTGGCCGTACGGCGCCCCAGGCCGAGGTGGCCAAGGCCGACGGACTCCAGGGCACGCCGCACACCGCCCAGCAACCATCCCGGGCCACTGCTGTCGTCCCCAAAATCCATGGACTCGACCGGTGCGTCCAGGACATCCGCGACGCTGCGCCCCTGCCAGAGCACCTCGAGCACCTCGGGCCGGTAGCGCGCGCCGTCGCAGGCGCCGCACGGCAGAGCGAGATCGGACATGAAGTCCATGGCCACGCGTTCGACGCCGGTGCCGCCGCACTCGGGGCATCGGCCCTTGGGGCTCGCGAACGAGAACGCTGCCTTCGGAAGCTCGGTGGCCTGCGCCGCGAAGAGGGCTTGCAAGGGCGCCATGGCCCCCATGGCAGCGATCACCGTGCGAGACGACACCAGCCCCCGTCCGGACACGACCGCGGAGAACGTCGTTCCCCCGAGGGGAGCAAGCATCTCGAACAGCATCCGCGACTTGCCTGACCCCGACGGGCCCGTCAGGACCGTGAGCCCGCCGCGGTCTATGTGATGGGGAGTACCGGGAATCACCAGGGGCGTACCGGCCGCCCCGGCCACAAGAACGCCTTGCGTCTCGGGAAGACGACCGTCCAGGGGATCCACCAGCCGCCCGCCCGCCGAACCTGCGCCAGGGCCGAGGGCAATGACGTGCTCCGCCGCGTCGATCAGCTCGGACCGGTGCGTCGAGACCACGACGGTGTTGCCCGCTTGGACGAGGGCGCGCAACCGGTCGATGAGGGGCACGAGGTCGTCCGAACCCAGCCCGGCACCCGGCTCGTCGAGGACGACGGTCGTCCCCGCAAGCTCCGCGCGGAGGACGCCCGTGAGCCGCAGCCTTTGGAGCTCGCCCCTGGACAGTGTCGCCGCGGTCCGTTCCATGGCGAGTGAGCCGAGCCCGAGGGCGGTGATCTCGTCAAGGCGCTCGGTGATCTCCGGGAGCAGCGCGTCGAGCGCGGGATTGGAACCGCCACGGGAGCGAAGCGCCGCACCGAGGTCCGCCGCGCCTCGGCCCATGGCGTCGGCGAAGGTCAACCCATCGATGTCGGCTCGGGCGATCGCCGGCTCCAGGCCTGCGCCGCCGCACGCTCCGCACGGCATCTCGCCGAGGGGCTCGGCCCAGGCCGCCGCGGCCTTCTGATTGGCGCGCTTGCGCGCCTCTGATTCCACGAGGGCGAGCAGCCCATCCCAGCGTCCCTGGAAAGAGTGCTCGCCCGTACAGGCGCCGCGGCGGTAGCTCCACGTGACATCGAAGACGTCGTCCCCGGCGCCGTGCCACGCGACCCGGCGCACGGCCTCGGGCAGCTCATTCCACGGGCGCTCGAGGTCATCCCCCGTGGCGGCCTTCAGGGTCGCCACGTACTGGCCATCCGCTTCCGTGAAGAAGGCGCCGGGCTTGGTTCCGCCGAAGGCTCCGCCGGGGAGGGAGAGCGTCCCGTCCGTGAGGAGCTTAGCGGGGTCCGCGCGCAGGAGATGGCCCCGGCCCACGCAGCCATGACAGCGGCCCGGCCCCTGGACGCTGCTGAAGTGCCCTGCCGTAAGGTTCGGCGGTCCGCTCGCCGCCCTCGCCCAAAGGAGCCGAAGCAGGGGCCCCACCCCCGACAGCGTCGCCACCGTGGAACGATCGTTCTGAGCGGGCACCGCTTGGCGCAGGGCGATGGTCGGCGTCAAGCCCTCGCATGTATCCACGGGCGGGCGCGGCAGGCGTTCCATGAAACGGCGCACCTGGAACGGAAGAGACTCAGCGAAGCGGTGCCATGCCTCGGCCGCGAGGGTGTCGAAAACGAGGGAGGACTTCCCGCTCCCCGATGGCCCGATGACGGCGGTGAGCGCGCCCTTGGGAATGTCGACGTCGAGGCCCTGCAGGTTGTGCGTGCGCACGCCGCGGAGCTGGATCGCCGCCGGTGCTTTGGGCCGCGGGGCTCCCCTGGGCGGAGGCGGCGCGGGGGTCACGTCCTGGAGGGTCGCGGGCCGCGCCACGCCGCCGCGTACCTCGATGAGTCGGTCCGCCGCGCGCCATAGCCCACGGTGGTGAGAGACGGCAAGGACGGTGTGCCCTGCCCCCAGCAGCCGATCAAAGGCCGCCATCAACCGGGCAAGATCCGAGGGGTGGAGCCCACGGTCGGGTTCGTCGAAGGCAAAAAGCGACGGTGTCTTTGGCAGTCGTCCTAGCATCGCCGCCAGCCGCACGCGCTGGGACTCGCCGCTACTCAGGGTCGTCGTCGGCGTACCCAGGGTGAGGTAGCCGATGCCAAGGTCGACCATGGCACCCAGGAGCGGCTCGAGCTCCGCATCACCCGCGAAGTGCACGCGGGCTGCCTCCACAGACATGGCGAGCACGTCCGCGATCGAGGCGCCTTGGTGACGCACGGAGAGCACCGCTTCATCAAAACGCAGCCCGGCGCAGACGGGGCAAGGGGTGCTCGTGTCCTCAAGGAGGTGAAGGCCGATGCGAACGGCTCCCAGGCCGTCGCATTCGCCGCAGCGGCCGCCCGCGGGTCCGGGCTTGGAGTTGAACGAGAACGCGCCGGCGCCGAGGCCTAGCTGCACAGCTCGGTCGGTCGCCGCGAAGAGCTTCCGCACGCGGTCAAAAGCCCCCGACCACGTCGCGGGCGTACTCCGGGACGAGCGGCCCATGGGGCGCGCGTCCACCGCGAGAACCTTGCCGGCGGCGGGCATGTCCAGGTCCTCAAAGGGGCCGCCAGGCTCATCCAGGAGCGCCGGCAGGAACGTTCCGAAGACGAGCGACGACTTGCCCGCGCCCGAAGGCCCGACCACGACGTTGAGGAGGCCAGGATGAACCTCGAGCCGCGCCCCCTGGAGGTTGTGGAGCCGCGCGCCGGTGAGAACGATCGGGGCACCGGACGCCCCGCGGCCTGTCGCCCCGTTCGGTTCGGGCTGGTCTAGCAGGCCGGGGGCGCCGGGCTGGTCCGCAACGATGCGGCCACCGTGCGGCCCGGCGCCCGGCCCCATGGACACGACGCGGTCAGCCCACGCGACCATGTCGGGATCGTGCTCCACGACAACGAGCGTGTTGCCGCCGGCCACGAGGTCGTCCAAGACGTCGCGCATGCCCCCCTGGGACTCGGGATGCAGGCCGAGGGTCGGCTCGTCCAGGGCGTAGAGCGCGCCCGTGAGTCCCGCCGTCAGGTGCGCCGCGAGGCGGAGGCGCTGGGACTCGCCGCCGGAAAGGCTCGTGCTGGAACGGTCCAGCCCAAGGTGCCCAAGGTCGAGGCGCACCATGCGATCGAGAATCGCCCCCAGGGAGGGCCCAAGGGCCAGCAGGGTCGGGGTCTGCGGCAGGTCAGCCACGCGCTCGCGGAGCGCCCCCGCGGCGAGCACCGTTAGGGCTGGGAAAGTCTGCCCGTTGGCAAGCGCCGCGCCCCTGCCGGGCGCGGCCAACCGCGTGCCCCCGCAGGCTTCGCAGTCCACCGACCGCACGAAGCGCATGATGTTCGGGTTGCGACCGCGCTGGAGCGTCTCCTCGATGACCGGCACGATCCCGCGGTAGTAGCCCTCCTCCCGCGGCCGAGCGGTGATGCCCTCCCACTTCATGCGCGACTCGAGGGAGTGCTTGCCAAAAGGCACCTTCAGCTTCTGCGTGCCGTAGAGCACCACCCCCCGCTGCTCATCCGTGAGGTCTTTCCACGGCGTGTCCACGTCGAACCCATGGGCACGCGCGATGGTGTCCATCACCTCGAGGGTGACCTGGCTATAAACCGTGTAGCCGCTCTTGAGCGTCGGAACGAGGGCGCCGTCGCGGATGGACTTGGCCTCGTCGCGGATGACCCGCTCTGGATCCACGTAGTCTTGAACGCCGAGGCCCGAGCACGCGTCGCAGGCCCCGGCGGGTGAGTTGAAGCTGAAGTGGGAGCGGGTCAGGGCTTCCCCGTTGGCGCACGCGGCGTCACGGGCGAAGAGCAGGCGCAGCAGGTCCAGGACCCCGGACTGGGTCCCGACCGTGGATCGCGGGTTCGACGTGATCGAACGCCGCCCCACGGCAATCGGGACCGGGAGGCCGCTGATCCGGCCGACGTCCGACCGACCGAGCTTGCCGAAGAACTGGCGCGCCTTCGTGGACAGGGATCCGAGGTAGCGCCGCTCCCCTTCGCGGACCAGCGTGTCGAACACGAGGGTGCTCTTGCCCGACCCCGAGGGGCCGACCACGGAGGTCCACGTCCCGGGCTCGATCTCAAGATCGACCCCCTGGAGGTTGTGGTCCCGAGCCCCTCGAATCACGAGCGGCGGTCTGGCGTTCTCTTTGCCCGCTGAATTCACCGCCAGACGGTACCCTCATGGCCATGCAGAGCAAGGCCACCACCGTCGCGGAGTACCTCAAAGGGCTCGACGCCGACCGCAAAAAAGCCATCACGGCGATCCGCAAGGTTTTCAAGGACAACCTCGACCCGAAGGTCAAGGAGACCATGACCTACGGGATGATCGGGTACGTTGTGCCCTTCAGCGTCTACCCCGACGGCTACCACTGCAACCCGGAAACGCCGCTGCCCTTCGCGAACCTTGCGTCGCAGAAGAACCACATGGCGATCTACCTCTCCTGCGTCTACGGCAACCCGAAGGAGAAGGCCCGCCTGGAGAAGGAGTGGAAGGCCACGGGCAAGAAGCTCGACATGGGCAAGGCGTGCATCCGGTTCAAGAAGCTCGAGGACGTCCCCTTGGACGTGCTGGGCGCCGCGATCCAACGCGTCACCGTGGCGAAATACATCGAGCAATACGAGAAGGACATTCCGGCCTCCGCGAAGTCCAAGAAGAAGGCGTCCAAGACGAAGGCCACGAAGAAGCCCGCGGCCAAAAAGGCTGCCAAGAAGGTCACGAAAAAGGCGACGGGATCGACCAAGAAGGTGGTGCGTAAGGCTGCCAAGAAGAAGGCCGTGCGAAAGAAGACCTCCTGAGCCCCCCAACGATCCCAATGCCCGAATCCCTCACCCTCCCGGCGGACCCCGCCGAAGCCGCTGACCTCCTGCTTGAAACCTCCAAGGGCAGGGACGTTGTCGTCTTCAAGAAGAGCCCAATCTGCCCCGTGAGCACCCGCGCGGAGTTCGAGTTCCGCACGTGGCTGAAGTCCCTCGACGCCGCTGATCCCATCGCCGTCGCAGAGATCGACGTCATCGCCGAGAAGCCCCTGGCCCGCGGCCTGACCGCGGCCCTTGGCATCGACCACCAATCCCCCCAAGCCCTCTGGTTCCGCGGCGGCGAACTGCAGTGGCACGACAGCCACTCCGCCCTCACCAAGTCCCGTTTCGACGGAGCCCACGCATCATGAATCCCACACGCCGCCAACTCGTCGCCGCCTTCGCCGCCGCCCCCGCCCTGCCCCTCTTGGGTGGCATGGCATCCCAGGAAACAGGCCTGAAGGACGCGCCGGCGAAGACGGCCGTGGATCGCAAAGTCCCGGGGCTCCAGGCCACGGTGATCCTCGTGCGCCACACGGAGAAGGACACCAACGACCGCCGTGACCCCGACCTTTCAAAGGCGGGTATCGAACGGGCGGCGGACCTCGCGCGCATGTTCAGTGCGGCGGGCGTCACCGGGCTGATCCATTCTGAGTACAAGCGCACGCGCGACACGCTGGCGCCGCTGGCGAAGGCCGCGGGCATCAAGTCGGAGGTCATCCCCGCTGGCGACCACGATCAGCTGATCGAGCGCCTCTCCGCGGCCGGACCCGATGAGGTCATCGCCGTGGCCGGACACTCCAACACCATTCCCCACGCCGCGTGGGCCTTCGGCGCAGAGCTCCCCGACCTCGACAACACCGCGAAGGTGGAGTTCGGTGGCTTCCTACCCCACAACGCCTACGACCGGGTGCACGTCCTCAACCCTGGCCGCAAGTCGGCGCGCCTGACGGAACTCCGCTACGGCAAGCCCTCGCCGAGTCCCGACAAGCACTAGTCCAGCTACTGCCAGGTCACGATGGTGGAGCCGGAGAAGTTGAATCCGGCTCCCACTGGCTCCCGGAACCACGCCTGGAAGTAGCTCGTGACGCCGGACATGGCAGCGTAGGTCCCCGTCGATGTGGGGATCGACGTGAGTGACCATTCCCCGATCGACGTGTCGAGGCTGAAGGTGCCGGTGGGGCCGGAGTTCTTGATTTGGCTCGCACCCTGGAATCGCCCGAGCCCGCCCATGGCGCCCGGGTCGATGCAGAGCCACCCGTTGCCGGAGTTGACCGTCATTGCCGGGATGGGAGCGCGCCCTGTGGCGAAGATGCCGAACTGATTGGGCGGCACCCCTGA
The DNA here is from genome assembly GCA_913058555.1 of uncultured bacterium. Lineage (GTDB taxonomy): Bacteria > Planctomycetota > UBA1135 > UBA1135 > Saltatorellus. Next base: position 2,075 of record CAJXRJ010000012.1, on the reverse strand, counting down.
AGCGCGGAGCTGTACGTCATTCGCGCTCGCGATCGGGTTCCCGAAGATCTCGCAGATGGCAGGCGCCCCCGTCGACGTGACGGCTCCGGTGCAGCCGGCCGTGCAGATGCAGTCCACGGGACCCGAGGCACCAGAAAGCTCGAGCCAATACCCAGCCATTGGCACCCCAGGGGTTCCGCCGCATGCGGCACTGGCATTGGCATACCCGCCGAAGAACCAGCACCCAGTTTGTGCCGGATGCGTGACGGACTCGCGCCAAACCAAGTCGTCGTTGCCAAAGCCAGTCCCCGTTCCCGGGCAGCCCCCAAGCTCACCGAAGTAGGTGTTCGAACCGGTGCTTGGGATCCCCGACGTCCATCCGGTATCGGTGTTGGCGGGGTCACCCGCGATGATCATGCCGGCGTTCGCGAGTCCACTTCCCGTGTACTTGAACTTCACGCCAAAGGAGTCGAGAGCGGGATCCCCGTCGTATCCCGGAGCGGCGGCTCCACCGTCCGCCTGGAGGGAGAATTCCTGCCCGGTCCCCGTCGCCGAGCTGAGGTCGACGGTCAGGAACCAACACCCATTCGTCGGGAGTCCGGACAGCACGACGGTGCCCACCGGTGCCTGGGTCGGATAGGTGCAGGGCGCGTAGTCCTCGAAGAAGTTGAGTGTCCAACCGGACACACCCGCAGTCGTTTCGAAGTCGCAGTAGGCGAACTGAAGCTCGGCGACGCGATAGATGTCGGTGGTCGCCCCCCCAAAACTAAAGACCGTGGGATTCGTGGTTCCCGGGATCGCACCGTCATCCACCGCCTCACCGCCGGCGAAACCCGCACCCATTGGCCCGATCGAAGGGGCGTAGTAGCCGGAGTTCGCAGTATTGCTGTAAATCGTGTCGCTCAAACCGAAGGCAGCGACGGACGAAGTGGCCCTGGTCCACGTGCCGGTGGCCACGTGATAGGTGCCTGCGTCCCGGGCGGGCTGGGGCATCCGATGGGCCTGACTGGCGGCCGGTTGGACCTGGGCGGTGGAGGCGGCCGTCAGGACCGCGGCCAGGGATGACGCGAGGGTGAATCGATGCATGCGAGCGTGATGGGCAGAGAAACGGGGAGACAGGACTGCCCGGGGGCCGGGTCGATGGGGACTGGATATTCGGCTCGCGGGATATCAGGCTGAGCTTTGGCCTTCGCCTTGTATCCGCCACCGGGGGGGGGGGCGGCCCTCTGGCGGCCCTAGGACGGACGGTTCGGTCCCAAAGTTCCCCCATCCGCCCTCCCATCCCCGATGCCCTCAAGGGTCGAGGCTAAGTGGTCGATCTTTTCCACATGGAACGCTCCCGGATGATCCTCCTCGGCTCCCTCGGGGCCCTCACCGTCGCCGCAATCTCCACCCTCACGTGGATGGCTAGCGCCAGCGAAGACGACTCGAGCGCCTCAGTGGGCACAGAACCCGACGTCAGCGCCTCTGTGACGAACTGGAAGCCCATTCCCGATCCCAAGCCCGTGCGACTGGATCCCATCGTCGAGGTGGCTCGCAAAGCCCACAAGGCAAAACAGCCTGGGGCCGCCAAGGCCCCTGAGCCCGAGCCCACGACCGGCCCGACGGAATATGGCCCCCTCGAAATCGAGCTCCGCGGGATCCAGGCCATCCACGACGCCGCGCTCTACTCCGGCGCGACCCCCGGTCCGATCACGGCTACCCTGCGATCCCCCTCTGGTCACGGCTCCGAGGACTTTACGAAGCTCCAGCTGAAGGGCATGTTCCAGGCTGAACGCATCGCCTTCGAGAACGTGCCCCTCGGCTTCGAGTACGGCCTCTTGGTCAAGTTCGGACCACAGAACGACCAAAGCGACCTGTACGTGCGCGTGGGCGGCCCCGCCTCCAACGCATCCAGAAACCACATCACCGTGGACCTTGGCGCCAAACGCAAGGCTGAGCAAGGAGTCGCCGGCACCCTGCGCTCCTTCGCCGCCGCCCAGCAGCAGCTCCAAGCGTCCGCCGCGATCGACACCGACGCCGACGGCGGAGGCGAGCACGGCTACCTCGCCGAGCTCGCAGGTACCGCAGGCATTCGTAACTACGTGGGCCCGGGC
>CAJXRJ010000011.1 GCA_913058555.1 uncultured bacterium | reverse complement strand
CTCGGCGGGCGCGTCCCTGAGCTCCCGGAGGAGGTGCGTGAGCTCCTCCCGCGCCTCGAAGAGGGGGCTCTCGGGGCCTTTTTCGACCACTATTTCGAGCGCGTCCACGGCTACTTGCGACGGCTGGTCCGAGAGGAGCATCTGGCCGAAGACCTCACTCAAGAGGTGTTCCTGCACGTTCATCGCTCCCTTCCGAAGTACGACCCGGCACGTCCCCTGAGCCCCTGGGTGTTCACGATCGCGATGAACAAGGTCCGGGACTACTGGCGCAGTCGGACGAGCCACGAGCAGCGACGGGCCCAGAGCGTCGATGACGAGGAGGCCCTTGAGCTTGAGGCCAAGGGAGAGCGACCGTCCAGCGCCCTCGAATCCGGGGAACGCTCCGATGAGGTGGCTGCGGCCATTGAATCCCTCCCGCCCATGCTCCGCGAGACCTTCGTGCTCCGGTACTACGAGGAGCTGTCGTTCGAGGAGATTGGGCGACTCGTGAATCGGAACGAGACGGCGATTCGAAAGCGCTACTCAAGGGCTCTCGGGGAGCTCCGCGAAGTGCTGGCCCATCTATCCCTGCACTGACCCTCTCGCCCGTCCCTGGGCCTCTCCCGCATGCGCTTCCGTCGCCCAGTGGCCCAGGCCAGAGGGCTTTGGCCATGGCAAGAGGGGACGCCAGCACCTGCGGGCCTTCAACCATCTGTTGGGCCGTGCCCTCGGGCGCTCGACGACCCCTGTTCTCGCCCCTCAGGAAACGTAAAATCTCGATCACAAGCGTTCGGACCTCCCGTACCGACATTCGAAGTGCACCACAACGACCCAAGCAAAAAGGCGCATCGGCCTGAGGACACGCCTGAAGGCGGTTCCTCAACGGATGCCGTTGGAGGCGAGTCACGCGCCCCGGCGGGTCGTCGTCCGTTCGGCGATGGTGTTCCATTGGACTTGGGGGAAGCCCAGCCGGAGTCCCTCGGCGTCTCCGAAGGGGCCGAGCTTCCGGGGCCGATCGACCGGGCCCTGCGGGACTATCAACCGGAGGCCCGGGAGCCCTTCCGGGCTGACATGCGCGCAGCCTTCGTGAGCGGGTCGATCCGCGCCACGGGGGTGGATGCTGGCCAGGACGCCGCGGTGCCAATCGAGCCTGAGCCATCGGGATCGGAGGAGGATCTGCCTGCCCACCTGAAGGCTGCATTGGACTCCTACCAAGTCCCAGCCCCCTCCTCCGGGTACCGGGAATCGCTCCGTAGCTCCTTCGTAGCCGGATCCTTGGGCGAAGGAGCCGGCACGGACGGCGCCCCATTGGAAGGCGCAGGGCAGCCGGCCGAACCAACAGCGATGGGGCCGAAGGCACAATCGTCGTCTCCCCCGCGGCACGAAAAGGGCTCCACCCGGCGCCGAATTGCGCCGCAGCCGGCCAGGCGCATGAGCACCCAGCTTCGGCTGCTCTCGGGCGTCGCCCTGATGGCCGCCGCAGCGGCGCTGTTCCTCATCTTCGGGAAGGGCGAATCACCCCCGTCGAACGGGACTCCCGGGACAAGCGGGGGCGGCGACCACGTCGCGCAGGGAGGCCCCCAGGAAAGGCCGGCTCCCGGGGGCCAGCGCTCACCCTGGACCTTGGACCTCGGCGGGCTCGATGAGTCCGAGGTCCTGGCCTCGGTTCTCGTGGACGGTGCCGTCATGGATTCGATTGCGGCCCTCGAGATGTCCCTTGGGACCGCGAAGCTCATCGAGGTTGGCGAGCTTGCAGATCGAGTGGGGGACCCTGATCAGGGCAGCTTGGGTGGGGGAATCCGAATCCAACGCATGGACGAGTATGTCCTCGATCTCGCCAGCGGAACGGCTCTTGAGCTTCAGCACAAAGAGTCCGAGTCAGAGCTGAGGGCGGCCAGCGGGGGCGAAATCGGAGACGCCCGGACGGTTCTCTTCGCTCGTTCCGGTGCGGTGCGGGTCGCCACTGGGCCTGGATTTGACCGCGAAAACCCCCTCGTCCTGCGCACTCCCCACGTGCGGACCCAGGTCATGGGAACGATTTACGGCGTGGACATTGGCGAGGGCTACACGTGCGTGTGCTGCCTGAGTGGCTCGGTGATTGCCGACCCCTGCCAGGGTGAGTTCCCAGCCTTGACCGTTCCGCGGATGGCCACACGCGTGCTTCTGGCGAGTGGTGAAAGGCCCCAGGCGTCGCCTCTCCACGGGGGGCATCGGGGGCCCCTGGACGCGCTTGAGGGCTACTGGCTGTAGGGGCTCAGCGGAATTTTGTCCCAGGATCCCCGGGGCATGCCGGCCGCTTGAGTTCCTGCCACTGCGGCATTCTCACAAGGGCGATGGCGTGCCTCGGATTGGGATCGGGGCGACTTCCTAATGGCCTGCCGCAGGATAGCACTGTTATCTTAGATGTCCTGAACTGCCCGTTCGGAGTGTGTCTGACTCGCGACCCCCTCAGGTTCCTTAGGGGAATCCGCGGCGCCAGCCCCTTCCCATCGGCGTTTCAGAGCGTAGATTCTTCGCGACAGGAGAGCACCCCAACGGACCGACTGGCGAGCAGGTTCGGGGTGCGATAGATCCTCCTCTAGAAAGGGTTCCGATCACCCGGGTTTCTTGGCAGGCGACCCGTCTCTCCGATCGGATCCCAGCCCTCAGGCTTCGTTTCCCGCGAACCTGGGGGTTTTTTTAGAGCGGTGCTGCGCGCCGCCCTGGCACTGGTTGATCGAGGTCGCATATGGACAGCGCGACACGACCTGAAATCGCTTCAACAACCTGCTGAAAAGACCATGCGCCGCCCATACTTCTTGGCTGGAAAGCCCTTTCAGGCCCGTGAGGATGGATCGAGCCTTTCCGTGACGGATAAGTTCACGGGCGAGGTCATCGCCTCGGTGGGTGCGGCAGACCGCCGCGTGATCGACCAAGCCATTGCCCTGGCCGAGGCGGCGAGGCCAGCGATGGCAGCCCTTGGGCCGGTCGAGCGCGCGGAGATCCTCGAGCGGTCGGTGTCTCTCTTGGAAGGGCGAAGCGAGGAGCTCGTCGCCCAACTGGTTGCGGAGGGGGGCAAGCCTCTGGTTCACAGTCGTGCTGAGCTGAAGCGTCTCCTGGCAACTTTCCAGATCTCAGCGCTGGAGGCTCGGCGTCTGACTGGCGAGCGGATCGACGCGGGCTGGGAGGTCCCCGGGACCAGGGTGAGTCGGCGCCCCATTCCCATCGGCGTCGCTGGGTTCATCACGCCGTTCAACTTCCCGTTGAACCTGGTGGCCCACAAGGTGGCGCCAGCCATCGCGGCGGGTTGCCCCTTTGTGCTGAAGCCTGCTTCTGCCACGCCGCTCAGCGCCCTCGCCATTGCGGAGGCGCTGAGCGAGGCTGGCCTGCCCGAGGGGGCCTTTTCGATCCTTCCCGCCAGGGGGGCCGAGGCGGAGATCTTGGCCACCGACCCGCGCATCGCGAAACTGTCCTTCACGGGGTCCGACCAAGTGGGCTGGGACCTCCACAGCAAAGCGGGCCGCAAGCGTGTGACCCTGGAGCTGGGGGGCAACGCGGCGGTCATCGTTGACAATACCGTGGAGCCCGTGGCCGCCGCTGCGCGCATTGCGGGGGCAGCCTTCGGGCATGCGGGCCAGAGCTGCATCAGCGTTCAGCGGGTCATCGTCACGGACGCCGCTTACGCGTCCCTGCGGGAGGCGCTGATCGAGGCAACGGATGCGACCCCGGCGGGCGACCCGAGGCTCGAGTCCACGGTGACGGGCCCGATGATCTCGGAGTCAGAGGCGATTCGCGTCTGCCGGTGGATCGAAGAGGCTGTGGCCGGCGGCGCCCGACTTCTCGCCGGTGGCGGGCGCGACGGAGCGGTGGTGCGGCCGACCCTGCTCGAGAACGTCGCCCCGGGGACCCGCGTCCTCGACGAGGAAGTGTTCGGACCGGTGGCGGTGCTCGTCCGCGTGCCGGACTTCCGGGCGGCACTCGTGGAGACGAACCGTACGCGCTTTGGTCTCCAGGCCGGTGTGATGACCAGCGATCCAGATCGTGGTCAGGCGGCCTGGGAGCAACTGGAGGTGGGCGGCGTGATTATCGGGGACGTTCCCACCTGGCGCGAGGATGCGATGCCTTACGGCGGGGTCAAGGACTCCGGCATCGGCCGTGAGGGGCCGCGCTATGCGGTGGAGAGTCTCGTGGAGTGGAGGCTCGGCGCCTTCCGGCAGGGCTCCTAGCCGCGGACCCTGCGCCATCGAGGCGCCGCTTCGGGCGTCGAAAGGCGCAAGTGTTGACAGGCCGAGCAGCGAGCTTGAGTAGACTGGCCGCGAATGGACTGGATGGATCTCAAGGAAGCCCTCACGGGCGGTGCAGCGAGCGACGGGGAGGGCTCCGACGGCGCGGGCTCTGGACTTCTTGAGGGGCTGAATGGCCCCCAGGAGGAAGCGGTTCTCCACGGAGACGGACCGATGCTGATTGTCGCGGGTCCGGGATCTGGAAAGACCCGTGTCATCACGACTCGCATCGCCCATCTCGTGACCCAGCGCGGCGTGGCCCCCTGGGAGGTGCTCGCGATCACCTTCACGAACAAAGCCGCCCGGGAAATGCGCGAACGGTTCGAGCGCCTGGTGCCGCCAGTTGACTCCTCTTCGGGTTCGCCTTCCGGTGCCGGCGGCCACGCGGCCCCCCGTGGAAGCGGCGCGTGGATCGGGACCTTCCACTCCATGTGCGCCAGGATCTTGCGGCGGGAGATCGAGGCCCTCGACGGATACACCCGGGACTTTTCGATCCACGACACGTCGGACCGGAACGGGCTGATCAAGTCACTCATCAAAGAGCTCGGCTACGACCCCAAGCAATTCCGAGCGCCCGTCGTGGGGAATTGGATTAGTGCCAAGAAGAACGGGCGCGGCAAGGAAGACGGGTACGAGCTCGGCGACGGCAGCATGGAGGAAGACGTCTTTCGCCAGGTGGCCGCGAGGTACGAGGAGCGCATGCGTCAGCAAAACGCCCTCGACTTTGACGACTTGCTCCTGAAGGTGCTGGAGCTCTTCGATGCGCACCACGGCATTCGCGACGCCTACGCCACACGCTTCAGGCACGTTCTAGTCGACGAGTACCAGGACACGAACCGGGTGCAGTACCGCTTGGTGCGGCACTTTGCGTCCTTCCATTCGAATCTCACCGTTTGCGGGGATCCTGATCAGTCGGTCTACGGCTGGCGCGGGGCCGACATCCGGAACATCCTCGACTTCGAGGTCGACTACCCGAACGCGCGCGTCGTTCGTCTGGAGCAGAACTACCGCAGCACGGGCAAGATCCTCGATGCGGCGAACTGTGTGATCGCCAACAACTCGGCTCGCAAGGAGAAGGACCTCTTCACGGAGGGCGACGAGGGCGAACCCCCCGTGGTCATCGAATGCGGCGATGAGAACGATGAGGCCCGGGAGATCGCGGCCCAGATTCGATCCCACGTTGCCAAGGGGGGGCGCTACGGGGACTGCGCCATTCTCTATCGCGCAGGTTTCCTGCAGCGCGCGATCGAAACGGCCCTGCGCTACGACGGAGTGCCCTACCAGGTGGTGGCGGGGCTGGAGTTCTATCAGCGCCGCGAGATCAAGGACCTCGTGGCGTACCTGAGGCTCGCTCTCAATCCCGCCGATGACGTGGCCTTCGCGCGGGTGGTCAACACCCCGAGCCGCGGCGTGGGCGACACGAGCATGGGGAGGCTGCAGGCCTTCGCGTCGGCACGCCGCCTGCCGCTGTCGGCGGCGCTGCGTGAATCGGACGCCTTGGCTGAGATCCGTGGGCGCGCGAAGAAGGGGCTGGCGGAGTTCGCAGCCCTCCTCGAGGAGCTCGCCCCCGCCCGCGACCTCGACGCCGCCGTCGCCCTCGATCTCGTGCTGGAGTCCATCGACGTGGACCGTTGGCTCGCGGAGCTCGACGATGGCTCGATGACCGTGGACCGTGCGGCGAACGTGGAGGAGCTGCGGGTTTTCGCCGAGGACTACGACGCGCGGAGCCCCGAAGGCAAGCTGCGCGGGATGCTGGAAGAGGTCGCCCTCGTCGCGGACTCGGACGCTCCTGAGCCGACCGATGACGCGACGAAGCTCATGACCCTGCACGCGTGCAAGGGCCTGGAGTTTCCCTACGTATTCATCGCCGGGGTGGAGGACGAGCTCCTGCCCCACGAGCGGGCGGTCGACGAGGCCGTCGAGCCGGACCTCGCCATCGAAGAAGAACGGCGGCTTTTCTACGTCGGGATCACCCGCGCTGAGAAGAAGCTCCTGATGACCTACACGACCTATCGGAGCTTCTACGGGGGCGGCCGCCAGACGCTCCCTTCGCGGTTCCTGCACGAGCTTCCCAAGGACGGGATCGAGGGCTCTGGATCCTCAGACCTCGAAGAGGATGTGCTCGGCGAATTCGACGCGAGCGAGGGGGCGGGCGCTGGGCTCGGCGTGGGGGACATGGTGATTCACCCGCACTTTGGACGCGGCAAGATCGAGCAGCTCACCGGGGCGGGGATCAACGCCCGGGCGACGGTCGTGTTTGTTCGGGAAGGGCGCAAGCAGCTCTTGCTTCAGTACGCGTCGTTGGAGCGCATGGAGTCATGAGCACCGGATCCTCTTCCGGGTCCAAATCCGACGCGGATGCTGGCTCTGCAGAATCACTGGCGTTCGCGGCTCAATTCGACGTTTTGCGTCAGCGGGCCGTCGAAGCGGGCGTTTGGGAGGACCTTCGTTCGCACGTCAAGGGCTGCCTCGCGGCCGACAAGGGGTCCAGTCCATCGAAGCCGGCCGGTGATGCAAGCGCACTGGGCCGCTTCGGGATGATCGGCACCTCCCCTGCGATGCTCGAGGTCTATGGGCTGCTTGAAAAAGTCGCACCCTCCGGGGTCCCCGTTCTCATCCAGGGGGAAACGGGAACCGGCAAGGAGCTGGTGGCCAAGGCGCTGCACGCCAACGGGCCGCGTCGCCGGAAGCGACTGCTGGCGGAGAATTGTGCCGCCGTCCCAGAGAACCTCCTCGAGAGCGAGCTGTTCGGTCACAAGAAGGGGGCCTTCACCGGGGCGACCGTAGACCGCGAGGGGCATTTTGTGGCCGCCGATGGGGGGACCGTCTTCCTCGACGAGATCGGTGACATGCCGCTCCCCATGCAGGCCAAGCTCCTGCGCGTCCTCCAGGACGGCGAGGTGCGCCCTGTGGGATCCAACGTCTCCAAGCGTGTGGATGTCCGCATCGTCGCGGCGACCCACAAGGACCTCGTGCAAGCCGTGAAGGACGGGACGTTCCGGGAGGACCTTCTCTTTCGCCTCAACGTCATCACCATCTACCTGCCGCCCCTGCGGGAGCGTGAGGGGGATATCGAGCGCTTGGCCCTGGCGCTGCTCCCAGCCATCGCCCTGGAGGTGGGACGCGAGGCCTCGCTCTCGGAGGACGCGCTCAAGGCTCTGGCGGCCTGGCGGTGGCCGGGCAACGTGCGTGAGCTCGAGAACGAGCTGCGACGTGCGGTCGCCCTATCGGATGGGCGGATCGAGGCGTCAGATCTCTCGCCTCGCATCTTGGGCTGAGTAGCCCATCGCAGCGGGCCATCGCGGCGAGAATGACTACTCCGGTCGTAGTTGGCCGCTTCAGTGCGAGTTTTGGGCGCGGTGGGCGGATCCACACGAGCTCAGGTGGCGTGGTGGATGGGGCGGAGCTGGCCCTTGCTAGGAGGAGCCTCCTGTGAGCACTGTGTGTTCACGGGGCGGGTTGCTAGGCTTTCCCCGATCTCCCTGGGCCACCCCGATGTTTCCGATGCGCGATACTGGTGTCCAACATCAAAAGCCTCGCTGGGTCCCGGTTTTCGGGCTCGACACAGCCTTTGGCTCCGAGATCCAATGTCCCTATGGCGAAACTGATCCTCACCGAAGGCGGCTCCACCCGCCGCTTCAAGCTATCACCCGGAAAGCTCACGTTTGGGAGCGGCGACAAGGTCACTCTGAAGCTGGACTCCGATGACGTGGCGGAGCAGCACGGTGTGATCGAAATGGGTGATGGGGGGGCTGTGCTTCACCTTGCGAAAGGTGTCGTGCCCGCGAAGGTGGGGGCCCACAGCGTGGGGGCAGCCCATGTCTTCAAGGAAGGCCAGAACGTCAAGGTCGGCAGCGCCACCTTCGCCGTGGAGTACGACGAGGGGGAGGGCCCCGCGTCCAAGCCCGCGGGCGTCCAGCGTCAACTGCGTGGCGGATCAGGGCGAACCCGTAGCCAGGTCAGGGGCGATCGCGGCATGGAAGGCGAGGAGGAAGAGGGCGGTCGCCGCCGCCGGCACTCCGTCCAGCGCAAATCCGATCCGACCGGGATCCTCATTGGCCTTGGTGTCTTCCTCGTTCTGGGCGGCATCGGGTACTTCATGATCTCGAAGACCACCAAGGGCCTCTCGGGTGAAGACTTCGAATACGCCACCGCCTACGCCAGGGCGACGCGTCAGATCGAGAAGGACCCCCAAGGGGCGCGGATCTCCTTCGACAAGATCCTCAAGGAGCAGATCTCCGGGGACCAGCGCAACCAGGTGAAGGCTCACCTGAAGACGCTCAACGAGCGCCTGTCCGCGGTGGAAGAGCCGCTGCGGAACAATCGTGGGACGAAGTGGTTTGAGGCGCGCCTCAAGAACTTCTACGAGAAGTTCGACCCGGTCTCGAGCCGCCCCCACGCGCGTCTGTTCATCAAGCGCGCCAAGTGGTTCATGGACCTCTACCCGACCCACCCCGAGAACGAGTGGATCCAGCGCCACGTAGAGCGCGTCATGCCGACCGCGGACCTCACGTCGCCCCAATCGATCGAGGACCTGCGCGTGGAGGTGAAAGGGTCCACCGAAACCGAGCCCAAGGATTTCGTGGATGCCGAGGAGGCGATCGATCGGTTCCTGGCGGTCTCGGGCGACGACCGCGAGCGAGCCGAGGCGGAGACGATCCGGTCCGAGATTCGTGGCTTGGAGCGGGAGTTCCGCGACATGATGCTGCAGAACGCCAAGGCGTCGTACTCGAAGGATCTCTATCCCGCTCAGTACAGCCCGGGCAAAGCCATGAACGACATGATTCGCCTCATGGCCTGCTGCAACAATCCGGAATACAAGGCCGAAGGCGCCCGACGGCTTCTGGCCATTACGGAGCTCACTCCGGAATTCCTGAATGTCCACTACAAGAACGACCGCAGGGAATACTGGGCCCGAATGATTACGGTGCCCGAGTTCCAGAGCTACGCATCGTCCAACGGGCTGCTCTGATCGAGTGCCCCCTTGGGGGTGGGGGCTTGACCCTCTCCCGATAGGCGACGCCCAACGACGAAAGGCCCGTGTTTCTACCGATCCGCGACTACCCCAATCCACCCGGGGTCCCGATCGTCAACTACGCCCTGATCGCGATCAATGTGATCGTGTTCTTGGTGATTGCGGTGCCCCTTGGGATGGAGATTCCCGAGGAAGGGACGCGGTACCTGGACGAGTACAGGCGACTTCTCGGGGAGGGCGGTTCCGGGTTCACGATCACGTCGTACGACCTCTTCGTCTACGAGTACGGCTATCGCCCCGCGGCGGGTTCGCCGCAGACGATTCTCACGTCGATGTTCCTGCACGGTGGGTTCATGCACCTGGCGGGGAACATGCTGTTCCTCTGGATCTACGGGGACAACGTGGAGGCCCGCCTCGGGAAGCTGGGATACCTCGCCGCGTACCTTGCGTCCGGTGCCGCAGCGACGCTCTTCTTCGCGGTGTTCGACCTCGATTCGGACATACCGATGGTGGGGGCGTCCGGGGCCATCTCGGGGGTGCTCGGTTTCTACTTCGTGTTCTTCCCGCGGAACATGGTGAAGGTGGCGATCCTGCTGTTCCCCATCTTCATGAACGTGATCGACATCAAGGCTCGATTCGTTCTTGGGTTCTACCTTCTGATCGACAACCTGCTGCCCGTACTTCTCCCGAGTGCTGAGTCCAACGTGGCGCATGGTGCACACATTGGGGGATTCATCGCGGGCTTGGTGGGCGCGTTCTTGGTCGGAGGACGCGTGGTCGAGAGCGGCGAGTTGGAACCCTCCGAAGGCGCGGTCAGCGCACGGGGCCCGGCCCCCGGGCGCCAGCGCGACATGCCGCTATCGATGCAGTCACCCGAAGAGCAGATCCGGGTGTTCGTTCACCGAGGGGACTTTGGCAGCGCGGCCCAGGTCTACTTCGCTGCGCCCGAAGGCACGGTCGATCCCTCCCAGGGGGACGCGCTTGAGCTGGGTCGTTGGCTGGCAGAGAACGAACATCCAAGCGCGGCCCTCACGGTCTTCAAGCGGCTCCTGGGCAGGAACCCCACGGGCGAGAATGCCGCGTGGGCGCACCTCGGGGCCGGGTACGTTCAGGTTCAGTTCCTGGACCAGCCCACGGCGGCCTACCAGCACTTCCTGGACGCCATCGACGCGGATCCCTACGGGCCCGCCGCGGATCGCGCCCGCCAGGCGCTGGAACAAATGAACCCGTGAGCGGTGGCCCGGGAGAGGAGAGCCCGGGAGTGGATCGCCCCGGATTCGGTGCCTCGGGCGAAGGCATGGGCCGCGTGGCCCTCGCGCTCCTCGTGAGTTGGATTGTCGTGTCCAGCTCGGCGGTGGTGATCGTGATTGCGTCCCCCGTGCCCCCGCTCTCGATCGCGGCGGGCCGCGAGGCGGTGACGGCAGCCGCGTGGACGCTGATCGCGCTGTTCACGGCTCCCAGGGCCAGGGCCACCGGGGAAGCCCGGCCCTTCCCGTGGGGCCGGATGGCGGCCAGCGGAATCCTGCTCGGTGTTCACTTTGCCTGCTGGGTGGGCAGCCTCTCCCTCACCACGGTCACCCACGCCGCGGTGTTCGTGTCCCTCCAACCCCTCTTCGCCGGACTCTTTGGGCTCTTCCTCGGGGACCGAGCCACTTGGAGGCTCGTGATCGGCGTCCTGATTGCCGCCGGTGGCTCTTTGGTTCTCACCGCGGCCGCCCATGGGGGAGATGCGGGATCGCCGACGATCACGGGCGACCTGGTCGCCGTCTCGGCTGCGGCCTGCGCTGCGCTCTACCTGACGGTGAACCGGGGGATTGGCGACCGCGTTCGGCTGCCGGTGCTACTCGCGTGGGTGAACTGGATCGCGGCCCTCACGATCGCCGCTGGCGTCGTCGCGTCTGGCGGAGAGTGGTGGCACCCCGAGGCGCTGTGGCGGAGAGAGGGCCTTGCGATCCTCTGGCTTGGCCTCGCCCCGGGGCTCCTTGGGCACGGGCTCATGAACTGGAGCGCCCGCCGCGTGCCGGTCCACGTCGTCTCGGTGGCGGTGCTCCTGGAGCCCGTGGGAGCGGCGGCCCTCGCGTATTGGTTCCTCGCTCAGAAGTTCGGGCCCCGCGAGGCCCTCGGTGCGGTGCTCTTGCTCTCTGGCGCGCTGCTGACGTCGCTGTCCACCCGCGCCAGGTCCGCGGGGGCCGAGTCCAAAGGGGCCGAATCCAAAGAGGGTCGGGCGGCTTCCCCCCCGAGGGACTGAAGCGTCCAGTAGCGCCGGTAGAGCTCACTCGATTCGATCAGCTCGCTGTGGGTGCCGCTCGCCGTGATCCGACCACCGTCGAGGACATAGATGCGATCCGCCCGCCGGGCGGTGGCGAGGCGGTGGGCGATGACGAGGGTCGTGCGACCTTCGAAGAGCCGATGGAGCGCATCCTGGACCTTCGCTTCGGAGTCGGGATCCAGGGAGCTCGTGGCTTCATCCAGGAGCAAGATCTTCGGGTCCTCGAGGAACGCCCGCGCGATGGCGAGCCGTTGCCGTTGGCCGCCCGAGAGGCGGGTTCCGCGCTCGCCGATCTCTGTGCCGAGCCCCTGATCGAGTTCCGCCACAAACTCCCGTGCGGAAGCTGCGTCGAGGGCCTCCCAAAGGGCCTCGTCGTTTGCGTCCGCGCGTCCCAGCCGAAGGTTGTCGGCGATGGTACCGCTCATCAGGAACACATCCTGGGGCACCACTCCCATGGCGGCCCGCAGATCGCTGAGGGCGATGGATTCCAAGGGGCGCCCATCGATCTGGATGCTTCCGCTCTGGGGCGAATAAAACCGAAGGAGCGTGGCAAACACCGTGCTCTTGCCTGAGCCGCTGGGGCCCACGAGGGCGACGGTGGATCCAGCCTTCACCTGAAGGTTGAGCCCCTGGAGCGCCCGTCCATCGGCGCCCCCGTAGGCGAAGTGGAGATCCTGAATGTCGATAGATCCCTGCGCCGTGAACGGGGCCACGGGGTCTTCGCCGAGGGCTGGATCGATCACGTCTGGCTTCGTATCGAGGATCTCGAAGAGCCGCGCGCAGGAGCCCTTCAATTCGCGGTACGACGCGTACAGCCCACCGAGTTGCCCAACGGTTATGGCGATGGAGAACGTGTAGAGCAGGAACGCCGTTAGCTCCCCGGGCTTGAGCTTCTTCTCCAGCATGAGCTCGCCGCCGTAGCCGAGGACGAGTGCGAAGGCGGTGAAGCCCGCGAAGGTGACGATGCCTGCGAAGGCGGATTGGATCTTGGAGCTTCGGACCTGGACGCCGTAGAGGGACTCGAGCAGTCCGCCGTAACGGGCGTTGGTCCGGCCCTCTGCGCAGGCCGCTTGGATCGTGCGAATGCCGGCGAGCGCTTCATCCGCAAGGGCCGCCGTCTCCGCGGTGGCGTCGCGCTCCCCCTTCGAGATGCGCTCGATGCGAACGCCCACGAAGATCGCGACGAGCACCACGGGCGGGACCACGAGCAGGGCCACGAGTGTTAGCCGCGGGTGCAGGATCAATAGCACCACAAGGGTTCCGCCAAAGCGCAGCAGCGCTTGAATCCCAAAGGGAATCGACTGCGTGATGGAGCTCTCCACCGCGGTCAGGTCCGAGCCGAGCCGCGAGAGAAGTTCGCCCACGCGGCGCTTGTCGAAGAACCCTGGCGTCAGGGTCAATAGATGGGAGAAGAGGCGCCTTCGAAGGTCCCTCAAGAGCCGCGCGCCCGCCACCCCGAGTAGGAGTCCTTGGAAGTAACTGATG
Organism: uncultured bacterium; assembly: GCA_913058555.1. GTDB lineage: Bacteria > Planctomycetota > UBA1135 > UBA1135 > Saltatorellus. Next base: position 14,042 of record CAJXRJ010000011.1, on the reverse strand, counting down.
ATCCCGATCGCAGCGAACAGCCCGATGAGCCCCGCGACCACTGCGCGGAGCTGTCCCTTGGAGGACTCCTCTATCGCCGTGTCCACCACGTCGCCCGCGAGCTTGGGCACCGCGAGTCCACCCGCGCTCATCATGAGCAGCAGCGCGGTCGCCCCGAGGATCAACCGAAGCTGCGGCCGGCTGAGCTCATAGAGCCTTCGAAAGGGAATCGGCGGAGGCGGCGCCTCGGCGCCAGACTCCGTGTCGGCGTTGGGATCGTGTGGGGCATCCATGGGAAGACGAGAAGGGTACGCCCGGGGGGGCGGCGCACCTCCCATTGTCATCGGTTGGGCCGGCAATGGAGCCATCCGAGGGCAGAGAAGAACGACGAATGGCCCGAGGCCAAACCATCGGCCCCAGCGGGGGCCCCGCGGGCGTGGGGGAGAGGCCATCCACTCCAGACTCAATTCTCTGGGCGCTCCAGTCGATGGACCGTGCAGAGCTATGGAATCTGACGTCACGCAGGGGCAATTCCCCACCCAAGGGTCTGACGGTCGGTCGCCTGCAAATGCGCCTTCCCATCAGCATGGCCCCGCCACCGAGGCGGCACCCGCCAGCGCCACGGCGCAGCTACCTGTGGACGCGGTCGTTTCGACGATGGCGCAACTGGTCTTTGTGACCACCGGGCAGGCGGCCTGTGATGAGTTCGACGAGTTCCCGGTCCAAGTGGCCCTGACGCCCGTGGTGGCCTGCCGTGTCGCGGAAGCGCTGCGGGTGACGCTTGAGCACTCGGACCTGCAGACCCGTGCAGCGATCGTGGCCCAGTGGCAGGCGGATGAGAATCCCCACCTACCCCACGGCCGGCTCGTGATCGATGGGAAGGCGGTTCACATCGGTATCGAGCCCCTGGGGGCCGGCGCGTTGATCACCGTCGGCTGGGCCTACGTCCCTGCTCTGATCCTGCAGCTCGAAGCAGCGGCCGCGCGAATTCGCTAGATCACCAGCGTCGCTGGTGCCAAGCCCACTGCTCGGGCGTCTCGAGGATCCACTTCTCGAAGAGGCGATTTTGCTGCGAGAGAAGGTCCATGAGGGCCTCTTCGCGCCCCACGTCGCTCCGCAGGCCGAGCGGCTCCTCCGCCATGAGCGTGTAGGCCTTGTCGCCGGGCATCCGCACGCATCGCATGGGCACCAGGGGGGCGCGGTGCACCCTCGCGAAAGCGGCCGGCGCGGTCATCGTCAGCGCGGGGGCCCCGAAGAACGGGACCATGCGCCCGTCGAGCTGGCGCACGCGCAGGTCCGTGAGCAGCCCGAGGATGCCGCCCTTGCGTAGGACCTCGAGGGCCGCGCGGGGATGTTCATCCTGGGGAATCGTCCGGACCCCGTAGGCGTTGCGCATGTCCATGAGCCAGCTGTGGCTCGGGTCGCTCCGTCGCACTCGGCCGATGACCGCGCCTTCGTGCCCCCGCTGACGGAGCCGGGCGCAAAGGAGCTCCCAGTTTCCGATATGAGCAGTGACCACGATGGCGCCGCGCCCTTGCGCGAGCACCTGGTCCAGGTACTCGATGCCCGGGCCGAGCCGCACGTGTTCTTCGAGCCAAGCGCCGCGGCGACCCTCGGTGCCGCGGGCCAGGCGTACCCAATGGGAGGCCTGTTCCGACACGACGCGGGCCACGTCGCGACCGAAGGCCGCCGGGTCAGCGAGTCGTTCCGCGACGCCGGGATCGAGGGCTTGGATTCCGGGGAGGGTGGCGCGCAAGTTGTCCTCGAGGACCCTCTGGTAGCGTCTGGAGAAGGCGGCCCTCGCCACCGGACGCAACGCGCCCCCGAGGAGGGAGGGGGGCAACCAACCGGCGGACCGTACGAATCCCCGCAGCGCGGCGGAGCGGGCACGTCGGCGGAGGGGGATCGTCATGGTCGCGGGGCCTCTGTGAGGAGGGAATCCGGGCCGATGAGGGTGGATCCCTGGGCGTCCTGGAGCAGCGGCCCGGATACCTGGAGCCCCCGGTGGTGAAGCAGGGCACCAAGGACCCGACACGGAGGCCCCGGGGTGGCCGCGGTGCCGGGTGGCACGGCGAACTCGACGTGCCAGGGGGGAGCTAACGAGGTGCTGACGGGGAGCGCCGCCGGCAAGCGATGGAGGCGCGCGCGGACCAGTCGAGCCCAAGCCCTCTTGCTCTCGGGCCCTGAGCCGTATCCGTGTCGTTGGATGATCCAGTGGCCGGGGGGTGCTTCATGGGGACGCACTCTCACAACCGAGTGCCCCTCCTCCATGGAAACCGTGGTCGGCGTGCTCGTCCTTCGCCACACCCGAATCCGGCGGGCCGTGGCGGCGAGTCGATGCCGCTGGGCGGCGCTGTCTATCGCCGCGGCGCCCGGGATCTGGTCCAGCCCGCGCTCCTTCGCGGCCCGGCGCCAGGCCCCGTGGACGGCCACGAGGAACCGCCCGTCGGTTTCGCGCAGTGGCCCCGCGGCGCGCGCGATCGAGTCCACGACGGAGGTCAGAGGGCTTCCAAGGCGGGATCCAGCAAGGTCCACGAGCCACAGTTTTCCGTGCCGGTCCACCAGCACGTTGCCGGGGTGGGGATCCCCGTGGACAAAACCCACGGCCTGGCATGCCGCAAGGAGGCTGCCCAGGGCGTCAGCAAGGGGGAGCCGGGCCCCCGGAGCCGCGGCCCCTGGGCCGCGGGTGCGCAGGGCCTCGTCGAGGGGCGTCGCCGCTTCGATCCAGGAAGCACTCAGGCACCAGGCGCCCCCTACTTTGGACGTGCCAAGGACATCCGCCACGGGCAGCCCCGCGCGGCGGGCCTCCACCATGCCTTTCGCTTCGGCTGCGGCGCGGCCCCGGTCCCGGAGTCGTCCGAGCCTGGGGGCGTGAAAGACCTTGACCATCCGATCGGTCCCATCCTCCGAGCGCTCCCGATACACCGACCGCTTCAGGTTGCCCTTGAGCTTCACCCTTTCGCCCCCTGGGGCCCGCGGGGAGCCGTCGGCGGGCTCCTCCCCATGGGGTGGAACAGCCCCATGGTTCACTTGGGGGCGTGGGTGGGGGGCTTCGGTCATCTGTCCCTAGATTCTATCTGCGGAAGTCGGGCGGCCGGGCACCTTTGGGTGTGCAGGCGGGCCGCGGAGCACGTGAACGGGCGATCGTGCCCCGTGAGCACCGACGGACGTGACGGACGACGTGGATGAACCTTCATTCCGGCGGTGGTCGATCGGTACACTCCCGGCCGCCCGGTCCAAGTGATCAGAGCCCCGTTCCCGAACTTCCCAGGGGCGCGCTCCACTGGTCGGCCCGCGGAGCCCCGTGAAGATCCATCTCTACATCCTCCGCCAACTGCTTGTGGCGTTCCTCTTTGCCGTGTGCGCGCTGCTATTCATCGCGCTCCCGGGCATCGCCGTGAACACGGTCCACAAGATGCCCACGGTAGACGTGACGATCCTGCTGAACTTCCTGCCGCTGGTGCTGCAGTCCCTGGTGCCGTACGTGCTGCCACTCTGTTTCATGCTGAGCATCGTGGCGGTCTTCGGCCGGCTGGCGGCGGACAAGGAATGGGTGGCCATCCACATGGCGGGCATCCATCCCCTCAAAACGCTCCTTGCGCCTTTCCTTGTGGCGACGGGCCTCGGGATCCTGACGTTTTGGATGGCCTCAAACGAGCTGCCCCAGCTCAAGCGGCGCCAGAAGAGCCTCTTCGTCAACGCCACAGGTTCGTTCATCGAGAACCTGCAGCCCGGGAAGACGAGTATCCGGATCGGAGACTTCGCGCTGCTTGCGACCTCGCGCAACGATGACGGCTCCTTCTCTGGTGTCTACATTCGCCAGCCACCCGACAAAAAGGGCGAGGCCGAGGAAGACATCTTCGCGAGCCACGTCTCCCTGCGGCTCTCCGACGATGGCGAGGACCTCTACGTCGTGGCAAAGGACGTTCAGGTCTTCGACCCGCAATTCGGCGATCCCAAGCAGGCGGAAGGGATCGCTCTGATCGTGAACCTGGCGGACAAGTACCCGGGTAACAAGCAGAGCTACGATCGGGCGAAGTACCTCGTCTCGGCGGAGATTCGCGAGCAGATGAAGGCACCCGATCTGCTCCCGAAGAAGCTCCGGGAGTACCGCTTCATGCTTCATTCCCGCGCGACCATGTTCGCGATCTACTACCTCTTCCTTGGGCTCGGGGCTGCCACCGGGCTCATGATGCGCCGTGGCACTCAGCTCGGGGCCCTCGCCGTGGCCGCCGGATACGGCATCGTCTACTACGTCCTGAACATGCGCATCGGCAAAGAACTCGGGCTCTCCAGCTCCTTGCCCCCGTGGGTGGGGGCGTGGCTCACGACCATCATCGGCGGCGTCATCGCGGCCGCGCTCATGAAGAAGGCGATGAGGCGATGAGTTCGACTTCAAAGAAGGGCGGCGCGCGGACCCGACGCCCAGCACGGGGTCGTGCTCCGGCCGGGCAGATGTCCTCCAAGCCGTCGAAGCCTGACGTTCGTCGCCGGGGGCTGCCCCTTGGAGGGCGCCTCGACCGCTATGTGTTCTTCCACTTCGTCCAGTCGTACATGACGGCGATGCTCTTGATGACCGGGCTCTTCATGGTCATCGACATGGCGTCGAATCTCGACAACTACCTCGAGACGTGGGAGGACGGAACGACGGTGCCGGTGACGGTGCTCCTGAAGTTCTACATCCTGAACCTGCCTTACCTGTTCTTGCAGGTGGCGCCGTTCGTGACGCTCATTGCGGGCATGTTCACGATCGCGAAGATGCTCAAGGCGCGGGAAGTCACCGCGGTACTCAGCGCGGGCGTCAGCGCACGTCGGATGCTCGTGCCGCTGTTCTTCTGCGGCGCGGTTCTCGCTATTGGCATGTTCTTTCTTCGGGAGGGCCTGGGCATGGGCGTTGCCCAGGAACGCGACACCCTGCGGTACATCCTGGAAGAGCAGCAGTTCGAAGAGAGCTACGAGCAGCTCGCCGTTCTTGAGCAGTCGGGGGGCAACGTGTTCATGAACAACTTCGCGCCGCGGCCCGAGGGTGGTGGGCCGCCGCGGATCGAGGGGCTTACGAGCATCTTGCGCACGGATGGCCGCGCCGCCGTGACCAAGTACATTCGCTGCGACGCCGAGGAAGCCTATTGGGACAAGGCCGCTGGGACCTGGCAGCTCAAGAACGGCATCCGCACGATCATCGACCTCGATCGCGGCACCGAAAGGCAGCCCCTCGCGGTACTCGAGGGCTACGAGTTCACGCCGGAGCTGGCGCTCACCTACAAGCGGGCCCACGAGGCCCCCTTGGAGCTCACGTTCTCTGAGGTCCAGGAGCTCATGCGCCGGGACCCTGACGACACGTCCTACCAGACGCTCTGGCACTACCATCTGACATTCCCTCTCGCGAACTTGATCCTCCTGCTCGTGGGCATCCCCCTGATGTTCAACTACGAGCGGGGCAAGGGCAGCGAGCGCATCGCCATCGGGGGCCTGCTGTGCGTCTTCTATTACGCAGCCGACTTCGTCTTCCGGACCCTGGGGATCAAGGGGCAGCTGTCACCGCTCCTCTCGGCCTGGGTGCCCGTCCTGATCTTCGGGGCGATCGGGGTGATGCTCTACGACAGCCTTAAGAGCTGATCGGGCGGCCCTGGTGGAGGGGCCCGGAAGCACCGGGACCCGTTCGATCTTGCGAAACGGCCCCTTGGAATGGTCCCTGGGGCGCTATTCTGCCGGGCCCACGCCTGCGAGACCCCCCCTGGGTCTTCGGGTGCGATTCCAGGTCACCTCCCGGGAAGATCCTGGCCCGAGCCTCGTCTCCTTCACCATGCTGAGCCCCAAGTGCCCCCAGGGACCCGCCAAGCGCGGATCCGCCTCGAAACTCGTCCTCCTGGGCGCTGCCGCGGCCTCTTTCCTGGCCTCCTGCGCCTCCGGGCCCTCTGCGGCAGAGCGTCGCCTGGTGGAGATCGTCGACATGACGAGGGCCTCCCATTATCCCGAGGCGGCGGCCGCCTCCGTGGAGCTCATGGACGACCTCAGCGCCGACTCGCCCCTCCGGGACGAGGTCAGGAAGGTCCAGCGCGAGATCTCCCTCGCGTCGGGCATGGCCTTGGTTCGTGCCCGCGTCTTGGGCGACCGCAACGACGAGGCCCTGGAGATCCTGAAGGAGCTCGACAAGGCCCACCCCGAATCCAATCTTGTCGATGACTGGCGCAATCGGGTCGAGAAGAAGATCGCGGACGAGTACTTCGACGAGGCCCGGTACGCCCTCGGCTCTGGCTCCTTCGACGACGCCCGTGCGGCCTACGCCAAGTCCGTCGAGTACGACCCGAGCCGCACGGTGGTGCAGAACCTGCTCGTCGAGCTCGACCGGGTCGAGGCGTGGCGCAAGGAGGTCGCCGAGGGCTACTACTACAAGGGAGTGGGCAACCTCGTGGACGGGCGCTTCAAGGAGTCCGTCGGGGACTTCGGCAAGGTGAAGAAGTACCGAGAGAACCCCGAGCGCGCCGCGCGCCGGATCACCGAGGTCAACCGCCAGCTCGCCCAGTTCCGCGTCGAATCCGCCGATCAACTCGTGGCTGATGGACGATTTGCTGCCGCAGCTAAGGAATACGTGGAGGCCGCGCGACTGGACCCCGAGTCCGAAGTCATCGCACGGAACCTCGAGGGCCTGCGCGCCGAGGCAAAAGCTCAACAGATGCTCTTCGAAGCGCGCTCGATGATCCTGCGCGGGGAACTCGACCGGGGGCGCGCGAAGCTGGAAGAAGCGAAGGCGATTACGGCCCTACAGGCGGAGACCTTTGACAAGGAGATCGCAGCGATCGCCGATCGCCGGGTCGAATCGAGCTACCAGCGAGCTCTGGGCCTGGAGCACGACTTCCAATTCGCGAAAGCGGTGACCGCCTACCAGGCGATCCTCGAAGGGCGCGACTACTACAAGGACGTGCGCGCACGCATCGACACCCTTACGGACAAGATCGCGAACGCCGATCGTCTTTACGCCGAGTACCAGTCGGCCGGGACCGATGCCGAGCGCCTGGGGCTCCTTCGCCAGATCGAGATCTTCTGGCCAGACTACAAAGACATTCCGGCGCGTATTCGAAGCTTGGCCAAGTCAGCCGCTAAGTAGCGCGCCCCGAATAGGGCACTCAAGAACCTGGGCCTCGCCCATCGAGACTGTGCGAGTCGGGCAGGGCTGCGGGCCTCGGCTTGGCCAAGGCTTGAAGGGCGCATTCCACCGTGGTCTCCGCGGTGGGGCGAGGGTTCCAGTCGGTTGGGCTAGCCACGTTCCATGTCCCTGCGACGCGGTGGGGAGAGGCCCCTGGACCTTCGATGGCCCACGGAGCAGGCACAGGCCACGGGCCCGTGCACGCGGGGTTCTCTGGCCCGGCGATGAGCACGACGGGAAGCCCCGCTGAGGCCGCGACGTGGGCGGGGCCCGAGTCGCCGCACACGATCTGGGCGCCATTCGCCGCGAGCGTTTCGAAGAGGGCCGCAAGGGGACGCAGGCCGCGCTGGCCAACGAGGTGCACGGCGCCGGGAAGCTCGCCTTTGATCCAGGCTCCGACTTCGGATTCCCCGGGCCCCGTGAGCACGAGGACCCGCCGTCCCGCTGCGAGCAGCTGTTGCCCGAGGTCGCGGTAGTTCCCTTGGGACCATGAGCGCGGATCGCCGGGCACCCCTGGGTGCAGGACGACGTCGATGCCAGGTTCCTTGGATCGCTCGCCGGCAGCCTTCCCAAGGATCCGGGAGGCCTCGCTGCGTTCCTCGTCCGTGACGGCGGCGTCCATGCGTGTGGACGCCGAGCCCGTAAGGGCCTCGCCGAGGCCGAGGATGCGCTCGACGAGGTGGGGGCCTGCCATGCCCCCCCGCCCCTGAACCTCTGCGGTTCGGATGCCAAAGACCCGCGCAGCCATGGGCTCCTGCCATCGTCGCCGGGAGAAACCCACACGCACCGGAGCCCCGGAAAGCCGGGCCGCCGCGGCGCTCTTCCAGTTGCCTTGTGCGTCAATCGCGAGGTCCGGGGCGAACTGGCGCATCGCGCGGCGAATCGCCGGCCATGCCCCTGCGCCATCGCGCCTTCCGAAGGGAATGACTTCGTCCACCAGCGGCTCGATTAGCCCCGCGAATTCCGGCTGAACGGCCCACGCAAGACGCACGGATGGCCACTTGGCCCTCAGGGCGTGAACGAGCGGAATCGTCTGCGCAATGTCCCCCAGGTGGGACATGCGCACGATCAGGACACGTTGGGGGGGCGTAGGAAGGAGGAAGGCCACGGCATGGGGATTGATCGACCCCAGGTGGAGGGCGCCCCATGGTGGCCGTCCCCATTGGATTGGCAGAAAACCAGGCGCCCCCGAACGAGGATTGGGAGAAGGATAAGGGCCTGAGCGCTGCGGCGGGGTCCGATGGCTTCTCAGGTCCGGGGACCTGCGTAGGGTGGCGGGCCGCGCTACGGCGTAGGATCTTAACCATGATCCGCCGCATCTCGACCAAGTGGGTCATGGCCGTCCTGGCCGTGGTCGTCTTGCCCTTCCTCGGATTCGCGTGGTATGTGGACGCCTTCGTGTCCCAGCGCTTTGCCGACGACGTCGTGCGGTACCACCTGTTGGGCCACGCCGCCGAGCTCAGTGATCGCCTCGACCGCATCGTCGACGAGCGCCGCCGGGACGCGACGATTCTGGCCCAGGTGAAGGACGTCTCGCTCTGTCTCGCCGACCGCGACCGTGACGCGCGGATCTTCGAATTCGCCGTCGCTTCCCTCTTCGACCAGGCCGTCGCGAGTTCTGGCTCCGCTCAGTTCATCATCGCGATCGACGAGAACGGCCGTGTCCTCGCCAGCAATCGAAAGGACTCGGCCGGCCGGCCCTTGGATTCTTGGACCATCGACGCCATTCAACGCCGCAAGTGGGCGGAGGAGCCTTGGTTCAAGGAAACCATGGAGCATGGGGTCGCCTCCATCGACGCGTTCCGTTCCGGCCTGACCCACCCTGATGCGGACGTGACCCTCGACAAGCGGTTCCACTTCGGGTTTGCGGCGCGGGTGGACGGCCAGCGTGGGGGACTCGAGCCGATGGTTCCCGTGGGCATGGTCCTGACCTTGGTGCCTTGGAGTCTCATCCAGGGTGAGATCTCCGACTATGGAGTGCGAAGCCGACGTTCCGATGTCTCCGACACCGGCTCGAAGCGCCTCTACGAATCGAGCTACGCCTGGGTATGGGCGGACGACTCGGACACGATCCTCGCCCACCCGCGCCGGGACCTCTATCAGACGCGCGTTTCGGAAAAGCCCGTGGACCTTGAAGACATGGTCTTTGCCGCGCGTAAGTCCGATTGGGGCATGTACCCCGACTATTCCTTTGGGGGCGTCGAGAAGCGCGCGGCTTTCCGCCATGGCAAGCCCCGGGAGGAAGGCGGATTCGGATGGGTGGTTGGCGTCAGCGTGGACTACCCCGACATCTACGGCCCGATCCACGAGATCACGATGACCATTGCCAAAGCCACGGCCTTGGTCCTGGCGCTCGCGGTGGCGGTCACGATCTTTGTCGCCCGGCGCACGACCCGTCCGGTGCAGGACCTCGAAGCCTTCACGCGGCGCGTGGCGAGCGGCGATCTCGATGCCCAAGTGCCCGTCCATGGGCACGATGAGCTCAGCGACCTCGCGCGTTCCTTCAACCGAATGACGCATCAGCTCAAGGAGAACCGTGCGCAGCTCGTGAAGGCCGAGAAGGACGCCGCGTGGCGTGAGATGGCCCGCCAAGTGGCGCACGAGATCAAAAACCCCCTGACGCCGATCCAGCTCTCAGCGTCGCTTCTGAAGCGCGCCCACGACGACGAGTCACCCGAGTTCCCGGCGATCCTCGAACGAACGATTGCAGTGATTCACCGGCAAGTGCGCAACATGCGAGACATCGCCAAGGACTTCTATCGCTTTGCGGGGGAGCACCGGGCGCCCGTCCCGGTGGACGCAGGCAAGGTCTTGGACGAGGTGTTCGAACTCAACGAAGCATGGGCCCTCTCCGAGGGCATCCAGCTCGTTCGTGTGGCTTCAGCGTCCGACCCTGCGGCCATCGTCGAGGCGGATCCCGATGAGCTTCAGCGGGCCCTCGTCAACCTCGTGAGCAATGCCATCGAGGCCATCGAGGGCGGCGGCACGATCCACGGTTCGGTCGAGGTCGTCGCCGATTTCGTGGAGATCGTGATTCGAGACACGGGCAATGGCATCCCGGCCGAGGTGCTGGAGCGTCTCTTTGAGCCTTACTTCACGACGCGCTCATCGGGCACCGGATTGGGCCTCGCCATCGTTCGGCGCATCGTCGAGGATCGCGGGGGCGAAGTCACCCTTGCGAACGCCCAGGATGGGCCCCCCTCCGCCGATCCTGAATCGCCGGCGCCCCTGATCGGCGCCGTCGCCACCATCCGGCTCCGGCTTCGTGTGCCCGACAGCGAAACGACATGACTCACCAGGCCCCTCGTCCCACGATTCCCTCCTCATCCGTCCGTCCATGGACGGGTCCAGAAGGGAAGCCTCAGCTGAGGCGGGCGAACGGGCAGGGTGAGGAGACTCCGCCAGGGGATGGGGATGGGCGCCAGTCAGGACGCGGCGGCATGGCCATGCTCTTCGTGCTGGCCGCGCTGTTCTGTCTTGGGGCGTGGTTTCTGAGCTCGGGGCGCGACGCGGGGGCTGACGCATTGGGCGCCCAGCTCGATGGGGCGCCGCAGTCGGGGACCGGAACGGATCCTTCGATGGATCTTGAACCCTCGTCTTTGGATGACTTGGCTCCCGGCTCCGCCCAAGACCGAGCACCCACGGGGGGTCCCGGCGCCGGGCGAGTCAGACTCCCTGGGCCCGGCAAGCTCACCGGCACCGTCGTCCACCGGGACGGTGGGCTCGGCGTGCCCGGCGTCACCGTGCGCCTCCTGCCCGTGCCCCCGGTGGCAGCGGATATCGCTCCCGATCTCAGCAGCTTCATTGGAATTGGCGACGACTACGCCCGCCGCTCGACGCCCATCGCGGAGACCCAATCCACGGCCGGCGGCGCATTTGTCTTCGAGGGGGTGCGGGAGGGGCGCTGGTACCTCGACGTGCGCTCGCCGTATCACGTGCTCGATGGGGCCACGCAGGCCCGCGTGCTGCGTTCAGGCGCGGGCGGCCCCGTCGACGTCTGGGTGCGTTCCGGCGGCCGAGTCCATGGACGCGTCGTGGGGGTGGATGGGGATCCCGTGCCCGGCGCCATCGTCGCCATGGGCACGGGCGCCATGCGAATCCTCGAAGCGGCAGCGGCGGGGGATGTGTCGCTGCTCCGGGTGACCGCCAACCAGAACGGCGAATTCGAATTCACCGGCGTGCCCCCCGGCGAGGGGTACGACCTCGCGGCCCTCGGGCCCGGGATGTCGATCGAGCACGTGCTCGAGATCGTGGTTCGTGCCGGTGAGGACACCTACGTACTCGTTGAAGGAACCCCCGGGACACGCGTCGTCGGCCGTGTTCTCTCGGGCTCGTTGGTGGAAGGTGGCGAAGCGGCGCCGCTCGCTGGCGCGAAGGTCGGCGCTCTGCCCCGGGGACTGCGCCAGCTCAAGCTCGCGCGTGAGCTCTTGGCCCAGTCCCATGCGGTGACGGGTGCCGATGGCTCCTTCGTGCTCGAAGGGGTCCGGCCTGGGGAAGTCGATCTCCTTGCGATGGCGGACGGCCACGTGCCCGGGCGCGGCCCGTTGATTCAAGTGACAGGTGTCGGCGCCGCCGTGGCGCCGGACTTCGAGCTCGCCCGGGGTCCTATGGTGCGTGGGCGTGTCGTCGACGACAGGGGCCAGCCCGTGCCCGGCGCGCGGCTCCTTTGGAACATCATCGACATTCGCCAGGCCGAAGGGCGCCCCACGATGGCTGCGCTCTTCGTCGGTGGCATGGCGGAGTATGGTTTCCCACGCACGGACGCCGAGGGCCGGTTTGTGGCTGGCCCTTTCCCGCGCAAGCCGCCGTACTCGCTCAGGATCCTCGCGGATGGCTTCGAGCCGCAAACGCTTGAATGGGAGCCGTCGGAGGAAGGCCGCGTGGTCGATGGGCTCCTGGAGCCTGGACGCCTCGACGAAGTGGAGATCGTGCTCCGCACCGGAGGGCGGGTTACGGGGACGGTCAGCGACGCCTCGACGGGCGAGCCAGTGACACGCTTCACCCTGCGTATCACCGGCAAGATCGAGATGAATCCAGAGGCGCCAAGCGCGTTCAACCCGTTCGCGGAAGGGCTTGAGGTCGAGGATCCGAGCGGGCAGTTTGAAATCCCGTCGGTGGCGCCAGGCCCGCAGACGCTCACCATCGACGCCGAGGGATACCTATCGCAGGACGTCGACGTTTTGATCACAGAGCGTGGGGCATTCGGTCCCGTGCCCGTGTCCATGGATCCCGGCGCCCGCATCGTGGGCATCGTCGAGGATGCCGAAGGCGAGCCGATCGCCGGCGCGCAAGTGACGACGAAGGCACTGATGGAGGAGTCCTTCTCCCGCATGGAGTCGCAGCGAGTGGCGATCGAGGAAGGGCTCGCCGTGCGCGGCAGGCGCATGCAGCGCATGCCGCCCGTGGGGTTCCTGCGATACGCCGTGGCCCTCGGCCTCCTCGGGAGCATGCAGGTCTCGACCGGAGCGGACGGGCGCTTTGAAATCGGAGGGCTCGAGGCGGGTAGCCACGAGGTCCTGGCCTTCCACCGAGACTTCCGCGCGGGTTCAGAGATCGCCGTCGCGACCGTGGGCGGCGACCCGACGGTGGTGCGGATCGTCTTGACCGAAGGCGGGGGTCTTCGGGGCAAGGTGCGTGACCGTTTCGGAAGGCCGGTGGCCGGTGGGACCGTCGTGGCTGCATCCCCTGGGCTCGCCCGGGGTTCGTCAGGGAACGGAGCGCTTCACCAGGCGCGCACCAACGCGGACGGGGACTACGAGATTCGCCACATGGAGGGGGGGCCGTACATCCTCGTCACGACCCGGGGAGACGAAGCCCTGGCGATCACGAGTCTCCTGGGGTCGCTCCAGCTCGGCTTCGTCAGCGTGCCCGAGGATCGCATGCTTCAGCACGACCTCGTGGACCGCGCGGCCGGGGCGTGCCGCGTCAGTGGCCGCGTCCTGCGCCAGGGGGAGCCCGTCTCCGACGGCGTGCTGGTGGCGGTGGGCTTGGAGGCCGAGGGACTGCTCGGCGTGGACTTCAAGTTTGCTCCCATCGAAGACGACGGCTCCTACGTGTTTGAGGGGCTCGCCCCCGGCGAGTATCAGGTGCGTCTGGAAGAGCGTCCACGCAGCCTTCAGCGCGCGAAAGCCCGGGGCACCGTGTTCATCGAGGTCCCCGACGCCCCCGAGCTCTTGCAGGACATCGTCCTTCCGGTTGGCAGTATCCGCGGCCGTCTCGTGACGAAGTCCAACGGCGATCCCATCACCGGCGGGCGCGTGGAGCTGCGTCCCCTCGGCGGGAACAGCCCCGACGGCGCGTTGGCTCAGATGCTGGCGAGTCGCGGTGAGGTTCGGGCGACCCAAAGTGGCCAAGGGGGGCGCTTCCGCTTCACCGATCTGGGGCCGGGTCGCTACTCCGTCAGCGTCGTTCGGGCGAGCCAGGCGGCTGAAGAGGGTGGTGGGCGCGTCACGTTTGCTCCGCTTGAGTTGCGCACGGGGAAGCTTGGAGATGACGAGTCGATGGACCTTGGGGACGTTGTGCTGAATCCCGGCGCCACCCTTCTGGGAACGGTGACGGACGAAAATGGTCAGTCGATCCCCGGGGCCACCGTCACGGCGTCGATCTCCGTCGCCGGCGGAGGCGCGCTGCGCCCTGCTTCAGGACGGACGGACGACGACGGCGCCTTTCGCATCGAAGGCCTCGGCCCGGGTAGCTGGACCGCCTCCGCGGAGGCGGATGGTTACGCGGGTGGGCAGAGCGTTGCGTTCGTCTTGGAGGATGGTGGGGGGCCCCCCGAGACCTTGTCCCTCCAACTAACCCGCGGCTCTGAGGTGACGGCGGTGGTCTTCGCCGCAACGGGGGAGCCCGTTGCCGGTGCCACGTGCGTGCTCAAACGCAAGGGCGACGAATCGATCTCGGCGGCGGGTGGGCCCAAGGG